>JAWABG010000022.1:0-15464 GCA_038884715.1 Candidatus Woesearchaeota archaeon
ACAAATATCAATAATAGAATCATTTTTATTAAATGTTATCACTTGCTTAATCATATAATCTTTTACAACTAAACTAACCATAATATCACCTAAGAAAATATTTGATATATCAACATTTTTAAATATTGTTATTTTTAAATATTTTTCAAGCTATAGATATTAAATTATAAATATAGATGTTATATACCTTTAAGAATTAGATTTAACTGTAATTGTAACCACTAGCTGTTCTTAGAGATATAAGTTTAAAATGTCAAAACAGTTTTTTTTCTTAAAACCACTAAGTCTAAATTTTAAATATGAACTCTGAAGTAGACATATAAAATTAATTAGTAACTAAATATTGTTTTTGTATTAGAACAGTCAATATTTTAATATATTAATCCAACAACAACTCTTTCTATTTGATTGAATCTTATTCTTCCAGGATCGCTAACTGGATTATTATCACCTTTTACAATTACATATGCACCTTCTTCATCATTGCCTTTATATATAACTCTGTGTATTAGAATTCCATCAACGTATTTTGATTTGTAAGATATAATATCTCCAACTTTTATGTCTTCTATTGATTTAGGTTTTATTTCTATTGCATTTGTTTTTTCATTTAAAACAGGTTCCATTGATCCCGTTGGTGTAAAAGACGCCCATTGTGGATTATCAATATATATAACAACCCTGTCATTATATACTTTTATTTGATCTTGACTAATTCTGTCTGCTGGAGAATTAATATTAGGAGTTATATTAATGCCAAATGGTCTTTCTGAATTAATATTAGCATAAATTGAACTCGAAGCCATTCCGAACAAAAATATAATTATAATGATAATTATCTTTCTGATCATAAAAACCCCTTAATCGAGAACAATTATACTTATTTATAAATGTTGTGATTTGTAACTACTTGACAGAAGTCAAACAAATATTTGATAATATAAAACTAAATTATACAGATTCTTCCCTACCTGCCATGTCTAAAATTATTTTTGCGGCCTCTATAAATTCCTCTTCTTTATCAGTATCAATAATTGCACCAGCAGCGTTAAGATGACCTCCTCCCTCTCCATGATTAATCCTTTTAAGTATCTTTGAAATTATCTCTTTAAGATTATAATTATTATTGTCTGATTCATGGCTTTTCTTTATATCACTATTTCCAATATCAGTGTCATAATAGCTATTTGAATTACCTGAAATTCTAAGTGAAACTTTTGTAGTTCCATCATAACTTTGGGCTAAAGCTAAAATATAATAACCATCTTTGAACTCGTTGCTTCTCGCAATAATAGAAGCAAGAGTGCCAATCATAGTATGAATAACATTATCCTCAGCGTTAATTATAATAAAATTCTCCTTTTTAATAATGTTTTTATTATTTTCCTTATTTTCATTATACCATCTAATTGAATTAAGAATCTCTCTTTTGTAATCTTGCAACACACCTATGGCTTTTTTTTTCATTCTCTGATCGCCAAGACAAGTCGCTATTCCTAAGGAAGCCTTATTTAACCTACCACAAGCATTCAGTAATGTGGAAAACTCTCTTGCATCTCTTAAAGGAGAATTTTCTTCTTCATCAGAAAGTATATATACTTTTGTAAAAATATTATCTGGTTTTTCTTGTTTGTGTCTGCTCAAAATTATCCCCGCAATTAGTTTCTTTTTCTCCTCTATTGTTAGATCATTTAATAATTTATATCTTCCTTTTATCATTGGATTGATTCCTAGATTTTGAAGAAATTGAATTGCACTACTTTCATTACCAGTAACACCTGGAATAAAAGTCTCAGTGCCATATGCAAGAAGTTTTGGAATCGGTCTTGTTTGCAAACCAAAAAACTTCAAACCTTTATTTACAATAATTTTTTTTTGTTTCTCTGCAATTTTCAAAATCTCATTATTTAAGTACTTGAATCCGTCATCTTCTTGCATATCGGCAATGGCTCCAATTATTGCGATGTGTGCCATATCACTACAACTGAAAACCTCATTGGCAAAAAGAAAAGTCATGCCTGCTCCGCTAATCTCAGATGAGCCGTCAATATTAAACAAACAAGGATTAAGATGATAAATATTATCGTGTGCATTATCTGCCTGAGGTATATGATGATCAAGGACAAATACAATTTTTTTCTTTAAAAATTTTTCAATATCTTTTATTTGGCCAGAGCCAAAATCAGTGAAAACAACAACTTCAGTATCCTCTTTTTCAAATTCTTTAATGTACTCCGCCTTTAATTGGGGAAGAATACTTATACTATATTTCAAGTTTCTTTTTGTCAAACAATTAATCATTATTGCACAAGCACAGATTCCATCACTATCTAGATGACTAACAACCCTAATTGCTTTTTTAGTTTCAGTATTCTTAAATACGTTTGCGATTCTTTTTACTTCTTGCATAAATGAATCGTACTTATTCAGAGAATTTAATGTATTATTATCCATTTTTGGAAAATTAATAAACAGCGATTAATTAATAAACTTTTTGGTTAAAAACAAAAAAGTAAAAAAATATTTATTTATTCAATGTATAATCTAATATTTGTTGGATCGTATTTCCAGTCTTTGGACAATATTTTTGATCTCTTATAATAATTGATAACCTTTCTAATCTTTGACTCAGTTATTTGAATTCCCCTTAATGCAGAGGTATCCTGTGGATTTTCGTCGTAATGCTTCCTCACTGCAACAACCCTTTTCATTAATGCCACTAAATCTTCTGGTAGTTTTGGTTGAAGATTTTTTTCTTTAAGAATTCTTGTAATAGTTTTTCCTGTTATTAGCTTTACATCTGGAATTCCGTAACTATCTCTTAAATGAATACCTATCAGTGAAGGGGTTAATCCTTCTTTTGCAGCTTTTGCGACTAGTATTTCAACTTCTTTTTTCTTGTAATTTAACCAGGATGGCACTGATTTTTTTATTGGTTTTTTACTTCCGTGTTTACCTCTTGCTCTGCTGTACATTCTAGCCATTTTAATACCTCCACGATATGAACGAGATTGTTTCCTTAGAATACTTTCAATCCTAAGTATAAGCAAGCTTTCACCAGCTTATCTCGTGAAAAGAAGAAATCATAAATCGTTTATAAATATTTTCTATTATGATTTATGTGATTAATTTTACTATGTTATTATATATGTTTATTATTATATATGTTTAAACGCTAAATGAGATATACTTTTAATTATGGCTTACTTTTAATAATTAAATATTTAAAATAGGATAGATTCTTAACTAATATGATTATTCATTCTATTAAACTACAAAATATTAGATCTTATATATCAGAAGTTATTAATTTTTCAGAAGGATCAACATTATTATATGGTGATATTGGATCTGGAAAAACAACAATTCTTTTAGCTATCGAATTTGCTATATTTGGCATCTTGAGAGGAAGTTTAACTGGATCAACATTGTTAAGATACGGGAAGAGCCAAGGTAGTGTAGAGCTAAATTTCAGTATTGACAATAAAAATATCACAATAAAGCGGTTTTTGAAGAGAGGAAAAACTGTTGTTCAGGATTCGGGTTACATAATTATTGATGGAGTAAAAACAGAAGGAACACCAATAGAATTAAAATCAATTATTCTTGAATTATTGGGTTATCCTGATGAATTACTGACAAAAAACAAGTCGCTTATCTATAGGTATACAGTATACACTCCTCAAGAAGAGATGAAGACTATACTCTTTGAAGAAAAGGAAGAGAGGCTAAACACTCTAAGAAAAGTTTTTGGTATCGACAAATATAAACGAGTTCAAGAAAATTCTGCAATTTTTTTAAGGAATACAAAGCAAAAATTGAATGTTTTGGAGACTAAAGTGGAGAATATTGATGAAGTTTATTCTTTGTTGAAAAGTTCAAAGGAAGAGGAGCAAAAATTAACACTAGATTTAACCCTTATAATGAATAAAAAATTAGAATTACAAAAAGAAATAAAGTCATTGAAATCAATAATTGAAGATCTTGAGACTAAAACAAGTGAACAAAAATTGTTAAAAAAGGAGTTAGAACTTTTAGAAAAAAGTATCAGAGATAATAAGTTAAAGATTCAGAAGCAGAATCTTTCATTACAAGAACTTGAAACAAAAATGGTTAATTTAAAACAAGAGATTGATTCTATTTTACTAGCAAAATATTCAAGAGAAGAATTGGAACAAAAGGAAAGATCTTTGCAAGAATCTATTAATCATACTATGTTAATGATTTCAAGTATTTCAGAAGTTATTGCAAATCTCCAAAAAGAATATGAAAAGATTATAATTCCAAGAATCGAAAACCTAGAAAATGAAAAATTATCTCTTTTAGATTCAATTAGTAGGATAAATAAGTTAAAAGATGAAGAGTCAAAATTAAATTTTTCGCTTGAAGAACTAAACAACTTATTAGGTTCATTTCAAACATCTATAGATGCTTCTAAAATGATTATTAAGAATATTGATGGGGTTGATTTATGTCCTACATGCTTTCAAAAAATTGATAAAAATCATAGACATAAAATTTTTAAAAAAGAAAGCGAAAATATTGAATTAAATGAGAGAAATCTTAAATTAAAATTAAATGAAAAAGAAAGAATCAAAGAACAAATTCAAATTATTAGAAAAGAATTAGAAGAGATAAATCTTAAGAAGGTTAGACTGAACGAAATTGAATCAATAATGTTAAAAATAAATGAAGATTTGAGAAGAAAAAATGAACTTGAAGAAATTATAAATAAAAAACGTTTGGAATTAAAAAATTATGAAAATATAAATATTACAGAAAAAGAAGAAAAATTGAAAAAAATAAAAAAAGCAATTATTAATCACAAAATTAAAGAGGAGAAATTGAACTTATATTCTGAATATGAAAAAAATAAAGAAAAAATTCTTCAAACATTGAACGATTTAGAAGAAGAAAATGTTAAATCAATTGAAAGGATTTCATTTATTGGAAAAAGAATGAGTGAATTTGAAGATCTCTATAAACTTGAGACATATCGTGATCATCTGGAAGAAAAAAGTCTAATTGAGAAAGAAATATTAGTAAGTGAGGCAGAGCTTAAAAAAGAAAAAGAAATCACTATAAAAAATATAAGAGAATATCAGAATAAAATTGATGAACTAAAAATTATTGAAAGAGAATACAAGAGAACAAAAAATTTAATTGACTGGATAGAAAATTCATTTTTGAATTCAGTTATAAGTATTGAAAAACAAGTCATGGTAACAATCCATAAAGAATTTAATGAATTGCTTGCAGAATGGCTTAGTCTTTTAATGGATGATGATACAATTACAATAACTTTAAATGACGAATTTTCACCTATAATTCAACAAAACGGTTATGATTCATATATAGATAACCTTTCTGGTGGTGAAAAAACCTCTCTTGCTCTATCTTACAGATTGGCTTTGAATAGAGTTATAAATGACTTTATTAGTGGGATTAAAACAAAGGATTTAATAATTCTTGATGAGCCGACGGACGGATTTAGTAATGAACAAATCGATAGGTTGAGAGATGTATTGGAAAAATTAAATATTAAACAGACTATAATAGTTAGTCATGAACAAAAACTCGAGAGTTATATGACTAATATCATAAAAATAGTAAAACAAAATCACATAAGCAAAATTATTTAGTATAATTTAATATAGCTGATTATTTGTTTATTTTTTATTAGACAACTTAATTAAAACAATTTTTATAATAAATATTTTATAACAGAACCTATTTATTTAATCTAATACATTTTAATGTCGTTAATTTGGTATTGATTTTATTGTTATAATTAATATTTTTATTATCTGATTAAAATTAATTGTCTATTATTTTTTATAAATTGTTCATTTTATTTCATTCACTGATTTTTTGCCTTTATACATAACTTTTTTTTCAAAGGGTCTTTCCATCATTATGTTTGACAGAGTTCTTGTTGTTATACTGTCCCAATTGCTTAAAAGCATTTCAATTTCATCCACAGGAATTTTTGTTTTTGCTGAAATTTCCTCGGCTGAGTAAAATCTGTCTGAATGTTTCTGCAAGAAGTGTATTATTGTGTTTGTTTTTTCTGAATCAATCCACAAACCTTGAAAAAATTTTTGTATAGAAACCTTAAACTTTGGATTTTTTGTAACAAACAACACTATTGGCTTAATTTTTCTTTTTTTATTCTCCACATATGTTAACTGAGTTTCTATTAATCCTCCATTTTCTAATTTCCTAATATTATCGTGTAGTGTTGACATTGAATGACCAACAAAATTCTTAAGCTCTGGAATAGAATTAATTTCGTGCTCTGAAAGTGTAATAAGAATTTTTCTAGGAATTTCTTGATTCCAGAATTCATCTATTTGTTTTCTTACTTTTAAATCCATATCTTTTGGCAGATAATCAAGGATTTGCTTAGTTTTTTGATCATAATAAACGCAATATTTCATTTTAATAATTTTTTTTAAATGATTTTACTTGATATTTTTCATTTTAATGTTTACTCGATGAACTGATATATTGTTTCATCTACCTGACCGCCAAGTCTCTTAATTCCATCAACAATCCTCATACCAGATTCGACATCTCCTTGTGCAATTTTTTGATAACCAATATTCATTGCATGATCAAAATACCTCTTTCCCACTATAGGAACAATTTTCTCTAACACCTCCAATGCGAAATCAATTTCTCCTGCCTTCAATTTATTGTAAATGTACTCCCCTAAGTAGGATAATGCATATTCTCCTCCCAGTTCCTTTAACTTTGTCAATATCTTTACTCCTATATCTACATTTCCATCAGAAATTTTATTATAACCAATATCACTTACAAGTGGAATGTATGCTTTTCCTCCCATTTTATTGATTAATTCTAGAAGTTCAAAACCTTCTTCTAATCTTTCCTCTTTTATTACAAGTCTTGCGATATCTGTTAAATCCTCTGTGTTTGCTATATCATTAAAGTCTACTTTATTTGTTAATTGTTCAACAATTTTTAATATTTTCATTCCTAATTTTATCTCTTTCTCCCTAATTTTTTCAAATCCAATTTTTGCTGTGTTTATTAGAAAATCCTCACCACCCATATCTTTGCATTTTTGTAATATCTCTATACCTGAATAAACATCACCATTCACAATTTTTGCGTACCCAACAATTTTATATACTTCTAATTTGACATCATCAGGTACTTGCATCTTTAGAATATCCTTATTTTTACTTAAAATTATATTTGCAATAATGTTTGCTTTTAGATTCTTGTCCATAACGCTCACTTTTTTATACTATTATATTTTTTATACTATTATACCTTCCTGGTAAATAATATTTCTGTCCGTTTGGAATGTTTCTGGTAGATCTTTTTCAAGAGTAAATATTTTTCCGTCGCTTGGTGTGATTGTTAAAATAATTTTTTCGTTGTTTTGAATTTGTCTAGGGCTTCTAAAGCAAAGTTCTACAATATCATTCCTTGTTATTAAATTGTTATTGTTTTTCTCGTTAGAGCTATTCAAAAGGTATTTAGCCCCAAAATGTAATCTGTTGTTAATATTGAATAGACTATGTTCGGAGTTCGCGCTTATATTGTCATTATCTGAGCAATTTATTACTTCCGCGTATTTGTATGAGATTGAGTGGTTGTCCATTAACTGCAAAATTATTGATATTTGATTTAAGTGAATATCTTGTGAAGACGGGTCTTTTTTTGCTCTGATATAAAAAATGTCAATTTTGTCATTGTTTTCACTTTTTCCATACACGCTTATATCATAGATCTTTAATGCCTTTAAACCAAGTCTGCTTGTTGTTGCATCTGTCACCCTTTTTGCTTTATCTTTGCTTGAAAAGATGTCTCTTAATACTAAAAATAATAACAATGAGGATATTATAAATATAGTTATAAGCATTATAATTGCTTGTGTGCTTAATATTGCTTTTTTGTTTTTAAGCATTTTATATGCGTTTTTTGTTTAATTTTTATTTGAATTGGTTATTTAAATACTTTTGTCTTTTGGATTTCTTATCGTCATATTCTTATATTAAGTCTGCACATAAAAAACCGAAATATTTATATATGAGTTAGTTTCATAATACAGTAATTCGGTAAATCCGAATAAATGAATTATTAACTTATACAAATTATTGATTTATACATACATTAATCAATTCATAAATTATTATGGGTTTGGTTCAGAATGGCAGGTAATGTGGCGTCAGCCCTTATATTATTTATTGCAAGTATGTTCTTAGCTACAGCTGTTGCTGTTACTGTAAAAACTCAATACGATAAGACCACAGTTTCAATGAAACTCGAACAAGCCAGGTTAAATGATGAACTCCGAACAGATATAACAATTGATGTTGTAAAATATGATTCCACATTGAACACAACAGACGTATACGTAAAAAACACTGGTAATAAAGAAATTGATGTGAATGATATTGACGTTTACATCAATAAGGAAAGAGTTCCAAGGAATGAGAGCAATAGAACGATTACAATACTATCTGATACAATGAAATTTAACAACACTCTATGGGATCCAAAAGAAGTTATTCAAATTTCAATATACAACTGGTCATTAAATACTGATAAACTTCATGAACTGTCTATTGTTACAGCAGTAGATGTTAAAGATACATATGAATTTTCAATATAAGAAATATAAAAATCAATTATTCAACAATAAATTGTTTATAATCAAGTACAAAAAATTTAAGTGAAAAAATGGGCTTTGGAACAATCTTTGTGCAAACAATTTTTTTTATATTATTTTTTGTAGCACTATTAGGCTTTTTTACTGTTTCAAAGGCAATAGCTATAGAAAACAAAGAATCAATTGCGATGAGAGAGGAGCTCACAATGAATAAGATAAAGTCGGATATTAGCATTTATAATGTTACATATGACTCGCCGTCATCAAAAATTTTAGTTGTTGTTAATAATACTGGAAAGATTAAACTAAAACTAGAAGAAATTGATATTTACATAGATGGATCAAGGATCCCACGAGACCAAACCAATAGAACAATACAAATTCTCCCACAAGATTTCTTAAATCCGAGTTTGTGGGATCCTGATGAATCCATTGAAATTAATATTACTTATTCATTGTCAGTAGGTAATCATTATATTGATATTTTAACTGAATATTCAACAAGAGATACGAGTATTATAACAGTATCATAAAAATAAGAATTGGTAAACTCAGTATCACACTCACTATTATTATAGTAACATAATAAATAAGCATATCATAATTTATATTATAATTTTAGTTTTATATCGTAATTTTTAGTGAGAAAGATTAGAATAAATAAAACCGGGTAGAAGAGGTGGTATTATGACAAACACAATTTCGATAGCACTTAAAGGAGATGAATTAAACGACAGGTTTGGTGGGGGAATACCATTACATTCTTTAATATTAATAGAGGGAGACAACGGTTTAGGAAAGAGTGTAATGGCTCAAAGACTTCTATATGGTTTAATGCAACACGGTTGTTCAATTACATATCTTAGTACAGAAATGAATACTGCAGGTTTTTTTCAACAAATGAGTGCTTTTAATTATGATATTAAAGAAGCCATAGATACGAAAAGGTTACTTTTTTTATCTGTCTATCCATCTTTAGGTAATGTGTATTTTGAAAAAAATTTTATGTACAAAATATTTTCAACTCCTGAACTCTTTAAGAATGATGTTATAATATTTGACACATTCTCGTATATGTTAATTGAAGATAATCTAGGGGATGATGGAAATTTTGCTATAATTAAATATCTGAGGGAATTAACAAGCTTGAATAAAATAATAATATTTTGTGTAAATCCAAAACAGATATCACAAAAATTTTTAGATTTATTAAGGTCAATTTCTGATATATATCTAAGATTAGAATCAAGAGAACAATACGGTGTAATGATAAAATTAATTCATATTGAAAGATTTACAGGAGCGGCCGGGAGCTTGTCTACACCAATTCCATATAAAGTATTAGCCGGGTTGGGTTTGGCACTGGAAATCGCAAGTGCTGCATAGTGCATACAACTTTTATTTTATTTTTTATTTATTGTTCATATAATTGATATTTCATATAATTATTCATATAATCGGATATGAGTATAAAATATAATGTGGTTTTGTAATATAATTTTTGTTATGGATTTTTAAAAATTATTCATGAAAAACCAAGTTATAGAAAATAAGTAAAGAAACAAGTGAACATTATGGTTGAAAAAAAGGTTAGAACACAAACGTTACAAGAAGCTACACAGAAATTTCCTCATGTAGCAGATTATCTGAAAAAGATTATACCAACACATGGCGAACCAGAATACTATACAGAGTTAGATAGAAAGATGAAATCAACAATGAAGTTTCCTAACTTAATCTATCCTGTAGGGGATCCAATTTTTATTCATATTTATAGAAAAAAAGGAGGACATACGGAATATAATATTATTCAGCCCGAGTTAACTGAGGAAGACCAAAAAGTGTATGATGAAATTCTTAGCAGGATGATTCAATTAGCACATTCAATGCCAGTTCCCGACAAAGTAACACAAATTGGTGATACTCTAGTTAAATTATTTGACAAAGTTACTGGTGTGGGTACAACTCAAAAGAAAGGCGGACTATTTAATAAATTTGAGTCGAAAATCTCGCTTTCAAAGGAAAAATATGAACTCTATAAGTATTATCTGCTTAGAAATAGAATAGGTTACGGAAGATTAGATCCATTGTTTAAAGATCCCTATCTTGAAGATATTCATTGCACAGGCGTTGGGCAAGTTAAAGCAGTTCACAAAATATTTGAAATGATATTCACAAATATAATATTTAAAGATGATAAAGATTTAAATGATTATATAATGGAAACCTCTGAAAGAGTCGAGAGGCCTGTTAGTGATGCAAAAAGTATTGTAGATGCAATTATGCCGGACGGTTCAAGGGCTAACTTTATTTATGGAAGGGATATCTCTCTTGAAGGTTCGAGCTTTACTCTTAGAAAATTCTCAGAAGTGCCAACAAGCATTACCCAGCTTGTAAATTGGCAAACTATGTCGTCAGAACTTGCAGCATATCTCTGGCTCTGTCTTGAGAATGGTATGAACTTGTTTGTGTGTGGAGAAACAGCATCAGGAAAAACAACAACACTTAATGCTATTTCTGCATTTATTAAGCCTGATGCGAAGGTGTATACAGTAGAGAACACTCCAGAAGTAAAAATGCCACATGAAGTTTGGCAACACTTACTCACGAGAGAATCTGGAGGGAAAGAGTCGGATATAACTTATATTGACCTGCTAATTGCTGCACTTAGATCTAGGCCAAATTATATTATAGTTGGTGAAATCAGGGGAGTTGAGGGAAATATTGCCTTTCAAGCAATGCAAACAGGTCACCCTGTAATGAGTACATTTCACGCAGGAAATGTTACAACACTTGTTCAGAGACTAACAGGTCATCCGATTAATATTCCTATTACATTCATCGATAATCTTAATGTTGTATTAATTCAATCTGCTGTTTTTAGAAAAAATACTTTTGTCAGAAGAGTTCTAAGTGTGACAGAATTAGAGAGATATTACGAACCTGCAAAAAAAATGATTACGAGACAGGTTTTTGATTGGGATCCTAAAAAAGATGTTCATGCATTCAGAGGTTTGTTTAATAGTTATATACTTGAGCAAAAAATTGCAAGAATGTTAGGTTACGAAAATACAAGGGACATTTACAGAGATATGGAGATACGAAAGAAAATAATTGAAAAAATGATTGAGAATCAGGTTTTTAATTATTATGATGTTTGGAATATTATTAAAAAGTTCAGATTAGACGGTATAGACGGATTGCCTTTTAAGATATGATTACAAGATACTTGATTCATATTAAACTAGATTTATATCACATCATAAAAACTACAAAGTAAACAAAAATGCTAGAAGAACAACAAAAAAAGTGGAAAATTATTAGCGTAGCGATGGGTTATTCTTCTATAATAGAGCTTATTCAAAAATATTTTCTTCCCCTTATCGGAGTTGTTGTTTTTGTTTTTATTTTATTTAGAATATTTTTTAGACAGCTTCCACTAATTTATGGAGTATTGATTCTAATAGTTGGTATAGGCATTAGTGTTCTTTATCCAGTTATGATAATGGAGAAAAAAAAAGCAAGTATTCATAATAATCTTCATCTCTTTATTACCTATGCTGGAACAATATCCACTATGAAAATAAGTAGAGGAATGTTATTCAGAAGAATTTCCCAAAAAAAAGTTTTCGGAGAAATCTCTGAGATCTCTGAAAAAATATTATATCTATCACGAGGATGGAATATAGGTTTTGCTAAAACGTGTAGAACTGTAGCAGATATACTTCCCTCAAAGATTTTGGGTGATTTTCTTGACAGATTTGCTGTAATGATGGATTTTGGAGAAAACCTTGAGGCATTCTTAATATCTGAACAAACATCTGTCTTAGATGATTATTCAACAGAATATAAAAATTCCCTTGAACTAATTCGATTACTGCAAGACGTCTTTGTTTCACTTACAATGTCTTTGTCTTTCGGCTTGGCAATAGGTTTATTGATTCCGCTATTAATGGGAATATCAATAAATACGGTGGTTCTTATAGCAATTGCCGCAATTACTTTGATGGATATGATAATGTTAGTCATAGTTAAAGCTGTAATTCCTGATGATCCTTTGTATCATAAATTAGATATTAAGGATGATGGAACTAAAAGAATTAAGTTGTTGTTTATAATTTTAATGCCAATATCTGTTGTTTTATTTTTTCCATTATTTTTTTTGTTTAAATTACAATTTTTAATGGCTGTAGCAGCAGCAAGTAGCCCACTATTGTTTTTAGGTTGGTATGCGAAAACAGAAGAAGAAATAATATTCAGACGAGATATAGCCTTTCCATCATTTATCAGAACTCTCGGTGCTGCAATAGAGGTAAGAAGCGGTGCTGTAATTCAAAGTCTTAGTGCTTTGAGAATTCACGATTTTGGATTATTAAACAAAATGGTAATCAATTTATACAGAAGATTAAGATTAGGGAGCGAGAAATTTACATGCTGGATGTATTTTGCTGCTGAAACCGGTAGCAACCTTATACATCATTTTTCTAGGATATTTGCTGAATCAATATATTTAGGAGGTAATGCTGAGAAAATAGGAGTAATAATCAGTAATAATTTTCAGAGGCTATTATCGCTGAGAAAACTAAAACTGCAATTAGCTTCAGGTCTGCGAGGAGCTTTTTATGGTTCATTAATAGGATTGTCTGCTGTTGCTTTTGTTACTGCACAGATTGTTAAGATACTTGCAGAATTATTCAGTACTGATTACGGGACTGAAAGCACATTTACGATCTCATCGATTCTCGGTACAGAATCAGCAACCAGTCTTTTTGTCAATATGGATCAAATTTTTATGTTTGTTGGAGTTATGATAATTGTGCATGCTATCGTTTCTTCGATATTATTAAAAATTGTAGATGGGGGAAGTCTATATGCATCGCTATTTGATATTGTAATTATGCTGTGGCTGGGAGCTTTAGTTGCGTATTTCACACCACATTTGATAGATTATGTATTGCCTGATCTTAGTTTAGGATTAAATGAGACTACTCCAGTCACATAATTATTAAACAATAAAAATGGTATTAATTATTAAATAAACAAAGTATGAATGTTATATTAATGTTATGTTATATTAATATTATAAATATTATAAATATATGAATATAAATATATGAATAATAAATATATGAATGATAAATGTTATATTTTATATTATAAATAAAAATAAACTAAAACAATAAATATTAAATAATAGTGATTTTTATATTATGCAGTATGGTAACTAGCGTTCATGGAACAATCATTATACTAATTTGTATAATGATACTTGCAGCAAGTACTGGTTTTATTATCCAGAGAATGTTTAATGATACTGCAAACAGAACATATGAGTCAACAACTAAGCAACAAGATAACATTGTTGGTTCTGCATTAACTCTACTGGATGTAAAAGCTAGAGGAACAGGTAATAAAGATTTGGATTTCTTCTATATTAGAGTAAAATTGAGAACTGGTTCAACAGAAGATATTGATTTAAGGAAAACACTTATTAGTTTTAACTCGGGTACGGCAAGAAACGATTATTCATATACATCAAATATTGACTGCTCACTCATTCCATATGGAAATTATTCGTTAAACTCACTATTAAATGAGACGAATCAAAATAATTTTGGTATACTATATAACATTCTTGTTCATGGTGATAATAATTCGATAGGTTTATTAACTCCAGGAGATGTTGCAACTCTTTGCTTTAAATCACCTCTTACAGTGGGAGATACTCAATCAATAATCTTTTGGTTGACTACTCCTGGTTCTCAAAAAATAACTTTAGAAACTCAGACTCCGCCAGTAATTAAGGGAGAGTATGTAACAATTTTTAGTAAGGTAACATAATGAAACAAGATAACAAAATAATAATTTAATAATTTTAAAAAAACAATTTTAATATCGAAATTTTGAAAATAGTCATCTAATTTCTTTATTATCTTTCACAATATTATATTATTTATTATATCTTATTTTTATCTTCTTTTCCATATAATAGTATTTTTATGGTCCTATTCAATATTGGCTGCTATTTACTTAATATTAGATTTTTTATCCAATAATAACAATTACGGGAGGAATATTTGATTTATCTATATTTGATGTATCTACATTATTCATCTTATTATTAATACTGTTATTTTGATTTTTATTATTATAATTTTTAATTTCCACTTGATTAATTTCATCTAAATTCATTGTTAAATTCTGTGTTATTCTTTTGAACTCATTAATATCGGGATTGAATGTATAGTTCATCAAATTAGGAGAACATTTTTCGATAGGAATCGCTCTTATTGCACAATCTATTGCGTTATTCATGTCTTCACTAAAGACCAATACTTTATTTGCTGAGCTTTCAGCTATTTTACCCATTGCTACCGCAAAACTTAACATAAATATGCTAAATGTTGTCATTATTAACAATATTCTACTCATTTTACTATTGTAAAGTAGTATATATTTATAAATTTGATTATTTTTGTTCATAAAAATTTATCCAAAATCTTTTTTTTAATAAAAATTAGAATATTTTTTCTCAAAAATTATTTAAGAGAACGTTACCCTATTTTACACTATTCAATCTAATTGTTTTCCCAGTTTTTATATATAGGGACACCCAATAATAAATTAAATTAGTTTACAAAAAAGGATACTGAAATAGTCTTTAAGCTATCTTAAGTATTTAAGTATTTTGTAAAATAAAACTAAATATTAATGGGTCGAGGTGAATTTGAAAATGAGAATTTTCGGAAGAAAAGCTGAGATGGGTATTGGTACATTGATTTTGTTTATTGCTTTTATTCTTGTTGCTGCTGTTGCT
>JAWABG010000023.1:0-15461 GCA_038884715.1 Candidatus Woesearchaeota archaeon
AACAAGAGAAATTAGCAGGGGTACTTTATGTAGGAGTTTATGATAAAGATAAAGTTTTAGCAAAAGAAATGGTTGAATACCTCCTTGAACAGCTTGACAAAATTAATATTGAATTAAATGTTCTCAATGCAAAGAATAATAGGGAATTCATTGAAAAAAGATATTATTTAGCTAAAGAAGATTTAACTAGAGCAGAAGATTCTCTTAAGTCATTTCAATTAATATACGGAGTAGCACCGGACTTACAAATTAAAGCTGCTGCACAATCTGCTTTTGCACTTGAAGCTGAATTAAAGGCAGAAGAAGTAAAACTTGATGTGCTGAAGAAAATATTGAGTTCAGACCAGCCGGAAGTAAAAACACAGGAAGCTAAAATAATTTCCCTGAAAAATAAAATTACTGAAATAAAAACTTCAACCGATTTAAGTGATATCCTTAGTCTCGGCAATTCTCCCCAAATTGCCATGGGTTTTTTAAGATTACAGAGAGAAGTAGAAATTCAAACTAAAATATTAACTTTTCTTTTGCCCATTTATGAACAAGCTAAAATTGAAGAAAAAAGAGAGACTCCAACTATAACCATATTAGACAAGCCAGTAATAGCAGACAGGAAAGCAAAACCTAAGAGGTTTACTATGGTTGTGATATGGACAATTTTGGGCTTTGTTTTTTCTGTATGTTCTTTTGTTTTATATGATAGATTTAAAATTCTTAAAATAAATCTTAAGGGTAAGACAGTTTAGGTTTGTTTGATTCGTAAACAATATGTTTAGAAAAAATTTTACATTTTCAGATAAGATTATTCTGTCGATAATAATATTAGATGTATTATTATTTTCAACTATTCCAATATTTGTAGCGATAGGAATTACCCGCAGTTGTATATTTCAGATATTTGTTTTTTTATTTCTTTTATTAGTAAACTTAAATCCTACAAAACAATTCTATCTTAGTAGCATTAAGATTAACCTCACCTTATTTTTAGCTGTAAGCATAATACTATTTTTTATTATTTCCTCTTTTTATATTAATTTAGAATATAATTTAGAGCTAGCGGCTATTGCAAAATTACTTTTATATCCTGTAGTCATTTCTTTTTTTTTCTATCACATCCCGCGTTTAATTTACAAAGGTGATTTACTTTTTGAAAAGTTTTTAAATTTTTGGTTGTATATTGCGTTCATAAGTATCGTTGCAGCTCTTTTAAGCATGTTTTTAAAGTTAAATTTTGGTTCTGGAAATGATTTTATTGCCGTTGGTTTTTATTATTCACCAAATATATTCGCTTTCATTTTTACATTTACAATACCTATCATTGTTTACAAATTTATTGTAAAAAGAATTAGTATATTTTCCTTTCTTTTTCTTCTAATACCATCTTTATTCTGTTTACTTTTCACTTATAGCCGAGCAGGATATCTGGGATTTATTACTGCATTAGCAATTCAGTTATACAAAAGGTCTAAAATTCTATTTGTTACAACAATGGTAGCTTTAGCTTTTGTAATTTCAACTTATGTTATACAGTTTGCTCAGGCAAAAGGGAACATATCAGTTTTTAGCCGTGCCGAAGTTATGTATACTGGCTATCAAATGATTGTGAATAACGGAATGACTAAGTTTTTGTGGGGTTACGGTGTAAATCAAAGCAGAACTGTTTTTAAAAATGAACTTAGTTCAGCATTCGGATTTTACAGGCGTGAATTGGGACCACACAATCTTATACTTTCTTTAGGAATACAATTCGGCATGTTATTGACTTTTTCTGTTTTTGCCTTCATCTTGGTGTTGCTTTTTAAAGCATCTTTTCATAAAAATAAGTTAATTCATTTTAATAATGCACAAAGAATTAATCTTTCAGTAGCAATAGTAGCAGGAATTGTAGCACAGTGTATGTTTGAAGACCTTGTCATTTATCCAGAATTTTTTACAATGCCGTTGTTTTTGGTATTTTTGGGATATTTATACTGTTGGGTGAATAATTATAAAGCAACTTTATAATTTTGTTAACAATAATATCTTTAATAAACGTCATTTTTTTTAGCTTTATTTATAGTATAAACTTATATATTAACACTACTTAAAATAATGTGAATGCAACGTAAAAAAGCTTTATGAATAATTTGTATCTCTTTTTAGCAGTAATTCAGGGCTTATACGTATAGATATTTTGTGGAATTTATTTGAAGATATTTATTTAATTAGCTCACAATTAACTACTAAAGGTATGAAGCAATAATTTTTTACTGATAAGTTTGAATACCTTTAACATTAACTAATTTAGCTTAATAAAAAGACATCCTAAAATATATTAAAGTTACATACAAGCTTTCACTATCGGTAATTGTCAATTTGATTGTTTCATTTATCAGAGTGAAACTTTATGCAGTTTTTTTGGGTCCAGCAGGTCTCGGAGTGATCTCACAGTTTATCACTTTCATGGGTTTAATGAACTCAACAATTCATGCCGGAACTCCTCTTGGTCTTTCTGCAATATTGCCAAGTTTATATAAAGATGGTGATATTGGTTCTAAACAAAAAATATTTTCATTCTTTAAGTATTTTACTAAAATATTTGCATTTATTACATTATTCGCATCTCTAATTATTATTGTTTTTTCAGGTACTATAACACAGCTGTTACTTGACAATGATGAACATAGTATAATTTTAGTTATCATTACGCTTTCAATTCCATTTGCTGCAATTTACGCGATATTTGAGTCTTTTTTGAGAAGTTCTGGGCAAATAAATAGAATGGTAAAGGTATCGGTTTATTCGAATTTAATTAGTTTACCCTTACTGATTATTTTAATACAAATATTAAGTTTAAATGGTGTAGCTATTTACCTTTCTTTTGCTGGGGTATTACCATTTTTTTTTATGTTATTTTTATTTAAGAAAGTATTTAGCGCAGAATATCGTTCTTCTCAAGTCACATTAAATAAACTTGACAAAAGTTTTGTTATCAAGACTGGAATTACTTCACTGATTTCATTTTTATATTTTCAGGTAGTAATTCTGTTTTTAAGAAAGTTCATCATTTTAAATTTTGGTTTTGAATCTAATGGTATATACCAGTCTGTATTAGGGTTTTCGTATACTATTTTCGCTGTTTTATATTCTTTTTTAGGAAATCATGTTCTTAAAGAACTTTCAATGATTAAAGAGAACGATAAAATTATTCCAGTATTAGATGAAACTGCTAAATTTATAATTATTGTATCAGTTCCTATAATCCTCCTAATTTTTGGTTTCAGGGAAATCGTCTTTGTTTTATTTTATAGCAAATTGTTTACCTTTGCTCAAAATTTGATTATGTTCCAATTAATAGGTGATTTTTTCAGGATTCTCGCTTCTTTATATAGTTTATGGTTTTATTCTAGGTTAAAAATTAAGCAACTTATTTTTATTGATACAGTCTTTAATGTTTTACTGCTTACTTTTCCTTATATTTTTATTAATATGTTTCCAAATGAATTACGAATTATGCCTTTTTCTTATATGCTTGCTTCGTTTATTCAGTTGGT
This sequence comes from Candidatus Woesearchaeota archaeon, assembly GCA_038884715.1. Taxonomy (GTDB): domain Archaea; phylum Nanobdellota; class Nanobdellia; order Woesearchaeales; family UBA9642; genus JAWABG01. The sequence goes on from JAWABG010000023.1 coordinate 3,531, forward strand.
TTTATTCTTTATGTATACTAAAATAAAATTAGATTTCAAATTTAGTTTTAAGACTTTTAGAATTATATTAATTTCCATTTTTACTATTTTATCTTTTTTATTGGTTTCTTCTTATTTCGTTAACTTGGGTTATTTTATTGTGTGGGTATTTTTATTAGTGTGGGGTATTGTAATAATAAAGTTTGTAGAAAAGGTTGCATTTAAAACCACACTACGTACATTATATCAAAAGTTCATCCGTACAAATAATCAATGAAATAATTGTATGATTAATTTATGCATAATTTGTGGAGTTTAAATAATTTTTTTAATTAATATATTTTTAATAATTTAAAGTAAATTTAAAGAAATAATTGCAGGACTGATTATGAAAGAAACTAATATTTTGGTACTGTCTTTATTCAGAGATGCAGGTGCTTATGCAAGTGATTTTTTATCTAGTTTAATTGAACTTGAACGGGGTACCCCGCAATGTAATTTTGAGTTTGCGTTTTATGAAAATGATAGCGTAGATAATACTGTGGAAATTCTGAGTAACTGGGAAAGAGACTGCATGCTCATTTCAGAAAAAAAAGGATTTGCTAAAATCCCTGGTGGTATGATAAGGGAAAGACAAAAAAATTTATCCTACTACCGCAATACGTTAATGGAAAAATCAATAAAAGATCATCATGACTGGGTTGTTTGGATAAATAGTGATAGTATATTTGACTCCAATGTTCTTAATGAACTGCTTTCGGTTAATTCGTGGTATAATAGTGATTATGATATTATAATAGAGGGTAAACCTCATATAATTTCGGGTTTATCGTATTATAGGTCAACACCGACACGTCTATGGGATTGGGGAGCTACAAGAACTTTAAATAATAACTACATGAAGCCACCTTTCCCAAAACCGCCTTATTTTCCGCCATTGCCTAAAGAGAAAGCCCTTATAAAAAGAAAAACAAAAACAGCGTTGTATATATATCCACCACATTTTCCTGGTATTAAAGAACAAGAAATGTTTGATAAAGGTGTTGCAGTTCAAGTTCTTAGTACTTTCCATGAAGTATGTTTATATGATGCTGAAGTATTCAAAAGCGGGTGTTTATTTGATGGAGATGAAAAAGAAATAGAACCTTCAGGTGTTTGCAAAGATGCTTTACTCAAAGGTTTAGACCGTATCGTTGTGACACCTCGTGTTAAAACTTATGAGCGTATGTAATTTTTCAATTAATTTACTGAAGTTACGGAAAGATAGATTTTGTGTAACTTCAGTAACTTTTCATTGAAACTTGAACATTGTTCCCTTTATATGAAATTATTAATTACATGGACGGCGAAATAAAGAAAAATGAAATTATTAAAAAAAATAGTATATAGTACTGGTGTAAAAGTTTTTAATATTTTACTTCCAAAGAAATTTTATTTCTCTCATAAAGGGTACTGTCCTTGTTGTGATAAATATGTTTCTTTCATTTCTTTTAATAGCTGGCTCAGAGACTATTTTATTTGCATGCACTGTGAGTCTATTCCTCGTGAAAGGGCACTCATGCTGACCATTGAAAAGTATTATCCAAACTGGCGTGATTTGACTATACATGAATCATCTCCTTGCAATCATGGAGCAAGTATTAAGTTAAAGAATCAGTGTAAGAAATATATATCATCTCATTTTTATCAAGATAAGCATATAGGGATAAATGTTAACGGGCATTTAAACGAGGATTTAGAAAATCAAACATTTAAAGATGAATCTTTTGATTTAATTATTACACAGGATGTAATGGAACATGTTTACGATCCGGCACACGCATTTTCAGAGATTGCACGGACTTTAAAAAATGGCGGTGAGCATATTCTTACCGTTCCTCTTGTGAATAAACATAAACCGACTGAAGTATGGGCGGTTAAAGGAAAGGATAGTAAACCTATATTTTTAAAAAAACCTGAGTATCATGTAATCCAATTGACCCAAACGGTTCCCCGGTAACAATGCATTGGGGATATGATATTGTAGATTTTATCAAAGAGAAATCAGGACTTGATACAATTATTGAATATATCGATGATTTGAACTATGGTATAAGAGCTGAATATATTGAGGTTTTAGTTAGTTTTAAGAAGTAAATTTTAGTAAGAGTACAAATTCTTTTATCCCATTAATAATGTAGTATGCTGAATCCAAAACTAATAGCATTTTATTTACCTCAGTATCACCCAATTCCTGAAAATGATGAATGGTGGGGGAAGGGGTTTACTGACTGGGTAAATACAGTGAAGGGAAAGCCAAGATTTTACGGGCACTATCAGCCACATATTCCTGCTGATTTGGGCTTTTATGACCTGCGAAATGAAGAAACCAGAATTGCACAAGCTGAACTTGCTAAAAATTTTGGCTTATACGGGTTTTGTTATTATCATTACTGGTTTAACGGTAAGATGCTGCTTGAAAAACCATTTAATGAAGTTTTAAAGACAAAAAAACCAGATTTTCCTTTTTGTTTGTGCTGGGCAAATGAAAATTGGACAAGAACATGGGATGGTGAGGACAGCAAAATTTTAATAAAGCAAGATTATGAACTTTATGACCCTATTCAGCACATCTCTTGGTTAAAGGAAGCTTTTCAAGATACTAGGTATATTAAAATTAATAACAAACCAATTTTCTTAATTTATAATGCTTATGCTATTTCAGATATTTCAAAAATATTAAAAATCTGGAGGGAATATTTAAAAGATGAAATAAATCTTGAAATTTATATTTGCTCTGTAAGAAGCATTCATAATAAATTTACAGATGATGAAATAATAAGTTTGGGTTTTGATGCAATTGTTGACTTTACTCCTAACGGGAGAGATTTGCCAAAAATGAAGTTGTGGAGTATACCGCAAAATATATTATACAGAGCTTTAAATAAATTAATCAGTTATTTCAATTTAACAAATGTTGTTTCTGAATTTCCTGTGAAATATGTATATGATTATAAATCTTTGGTTAGTATTAAAGTAAAAAAAGGTATAAGTAAGTATAAGATTTTTCCTTGCGTCATACCAAGCTGGGATAATAGTGCAAGACGGAAAATTGCAGCTATTATACAAAACAATAATGAAGAGTTGTATAAAATATGGCTGAAAGATGCAGTAAAAAGAGTTAGTAATCATTCTTCTGATGAGCAGATTGTTTTTATTAATGCATGGAATGAATGGGCTGAAGGTTGTCACCTAGAACCAGATTTAAGGAACGGAAAAAAATTTTTAGAAGCAACTTTAGATGTGTTGAATTCAATACGTAATGAATAAAAATACTTTATTAACGACTAATTAATGAAACTATCGATTATTATCGTAAATTATAATACAACATGGCACTTAGTAAATTGTTTAGAATCAATTGTTAAGTTTATAAATAGAAATGATTTTGAAATTATAGTCGTTGATAATAATTCCACAGAACTCTTACCTGATGATTTGGAAACACGATTTAATGCACTGAAGATTATTAGAATTGATAAAAACCTTGGCTTTGGAAGTGCAAATAATATTGGTATAAAACAAGCACAAGGTGATTATGTTTTGTTTATTAATCCTGATGTTAGTATAACCGATGGATCTGTTAAAATATTAATTGATTATATGGAAGTTAACAATGATACAGCTGTAGTAGCCCCAGTTCTATATAAACCAAATGGCGAACTTGATTATTACTATACTTTTTTACCATCTTTTTATTCAGTGCTTATGATTCAGATTAGCAGGTATAATGATGCCAAATTAATGAAGCAAAGAATGTTTCGTTATTTAGATTATAAAGTTTCAATGAATAAACCTTTTAATGTTCAGCAGGTGATGGGTGCTTGTATGCTTACCAGAAAATCTGTTTTAGACTCTGTGGGAGGATTTGATGAAGCATTTTTTTTATATCAGGAAGAAACGGATTGGCAGCTTAGAGTTAGCAAAAAAGGCTGGAAAATTATGATGATACCGCAGGCAAAAGTAATTCATTATCATCATGCTTCAACCGAAAAAATAGGTAAAAATTTTATTAGTTTTCATTGGTTTCGCAGTTTAATATTGTATTATGTGAAAAATTTTAATTTTTTAAGCCGTACAATTTTAAGAATAACGATGATGTTTGCTCTTATTGCAAGAGGAATAAAATATACTGTTATATATTTCAATAATAAAAAGCAGCTTAAGGATATTATTAAGATGTTGTTTAAATTACTAAAACTCAATTTAACATCAAGACAAAAAATTATGAAATGCCGTTATATTTTTAATGTAAATTAATTACAACAGATATAAGTGAATTTTTTCAATTAGCTGTGCCTTTGAATTATTTTTTAATATTGTAGATTTCTTTTATTTTTTTTATTACAGTTTTATCATTAAAAACCAAAATAGTTTTAAGTAGATATTGATATGCAGTTTGTTATTAAATGTAAGAAAATTTTTAGATCATTATTACGTAATCACCAAACAATACATCATAATTTAAGGAGGATATATTATTTACCGAGATATTGGTTACCTGCAAGAACATCTATAATGAATATTTTAGAAGAATATTCAGTAAATAATTCTGAAATATATTTCATACAAATTGGTGCAAATAACGGTGTTGACCGTTTCACAGATTTCAGAAAACGATTTAAATGGCGTAGTATTTTAGTCGAACCACAAAAAGAGGTATTTTCACAATTAAAGGAAAATAATAATTATTCATCGGATATTATCTTCGAGAATATGGCAATTTCAAATTCAACTGAAATTAGGAAATTATATAAATTTTCTTTAAGCCATTCAGCGTGGGCTACTGGTATAGCTTCATTCAATAAAGAACATATTATAAAACATATTAAGGAAGGGTGGTTTGAGGAACAAGCAAAGCTTGAAGGCATTAATATACCCGAAAATCCAGATGATTATATTATATCAGAGGAAGTAGCTTGCATTACTTTCGAAGATTTGATAAAAAAGCATAGGTTTAAAAAAATAGATATTCTGGTTTTAGATACCGAAGGCTATGATTTTGAAATATTAAAATCGATTGATTTTAATAATTTTAAACCAAAAATTATTATATTCGAATTTGTTCATTTAAAAAAGAACGATTTTATTGAATGCAGAAGAATTCTCAGACAAAATGGCTATAAATTGTTTATTGAAGATTTAGATATTCTTGCTTTACATTAATTTATTTATTAGATAAAGCATTTTCTGTAGTTTATTGAAAAAAATTTATTTTCATCTTCCTTTCTATCCTGATTGGTTCGACGGTCTTAATAAATACCAAACAAAAGTTTTTGAGTATTTTAAAGCAAAAGGATTAAATGTCTATGCATTTGGTCGGACTGTGCAGGTAAGACATAGTAAATACCCTATACTTCAAAAATTCTATAAAATTATTCATCTGTTTGGTATAATAAGCGGAATTTTCCATATCCTCAGAATACCAAGAAAATCAGTTATTGTTATTACTAACGCATCTTTTTTTCATTATATAATCCCGCTTTTCTTTAATAGATTTTATAAACAACATTATTATTTTTTAGTTATACACGATTTAATACAGAAAGAACGGCCTACTTACTTTCGTAAAATATTTGAAAACTATTTTATCCGTAATGCTGATAAATTAGTAGCAAACAGCAAAACCACAAAAGATGATCTTCTTAGATTAAATTTAGCTTCATCGGATATTGAAGTAGTATATCCTGGTTTAGATGTTGACTTTTATGCTATCCCCAGACAAAAGATTTTTGGACAAAAAGCTAAACTCCTCTATGTAGGGAGTATAGAAAAGAGGAAAGGTATTATTTATTTAATTGAAGCATTAAACAGCTTAAGAGATTCAGATTTTGAATTACATTGCATTGGAAATATTAAAAGTCCGAAATATTATTCTGTACTTTGTGATACTATTAATAAATATAATCTGAATAATAAAATAATTTTTCACGGTAGAATAGATACAAGTGAATTGACAAATTATTTCATAACTTCATCAATTTTTGTTTTTCCTACATTGTATGAAGGTTATGGTATGGCTGTTGCTGAAGCTATGGCTTACGGACTTCCAGTTATTGCTTCAAAAATACCTGCTATTGAAGAATTTCTTGAGAATGAAAAAGAAGGGTTTCTTGTAGAACCACGCAATTCTAAAAAATTATCTGAAGCACTCTCTACCTTAATGAATAATCCCTTATTAATGCAATTATTTTCTGAAAAAGCATTAGAAAAAGCGAGAACTTTTCCGTCATGGGATAATTCTGCTGAAAAGATTTTAAAAAATATAGAAGACATTAGTATTTAGATATTAAGTTAAAAAGTCAATTACCTTTATTGTATCTTTCATACGATATTGTTATGCATTTTTACCCTTATTTTACAATGTTTTTTTTATAAATTGATAATCTGAATTATTTAAATACTTGTTTCCTGGTAGTATTAAAAGATTATTATACAGCTGTATGTTATAGTATTTATGTCTACTTTTTATGAATAAATTTTGTCTCATAATATCATTATCTGCTCCATGGTATAATCATCCCAGAAAACATTTTTTTGAAGCTATTGCTGATACTATTAAATCTTATGAGGGATATGTTTTATGTATTGAACCAACTATCTTATCTTTACATACATTAATAATGTTTCCTGAGCGGATAAGCGGGTGGATAAGAGGAAAGTTTAATTTCAGACAAGAAGCTCAAAACATATATGTTGTTCCTGCACATACAATTGAGCATATTTTATTATCAGTTCGGTTTAAACCGTTAATACCTTTAAATGGTATGTTGTTAAAGCGGCAAATCAGAAAGTCAATTAAAAAGATTGATAATAACATAAAAGATATAATTTTATTTTTACATCGTCCTGAACTATATTATTTAGTTGGCCGATTAGGTGAAAAAGGTGTTATTTATGACTGCTGTGATGACTATTGTCTAACTTCCTATATGGGTAAAATGAAAGTTGCAGGGAATGAAAAAAGGGAAAAGATATTAGCAGAAAAATGTAATTTTATTATCACATCAGCTGAATTATTATATCAGCGTAATTTGAACTACAATCAGAATACTTATTTAATAGAAAACGGATTTGGAAAAACATATTTCCAAAACGCAGCTTTAACTAAAATCGAGGCTCTTGAAAAAATGAAAGGTCCTGTAATTGGATACATAGGTAATTTAAGGAATTGGATTGATTTTGAAATATTGGAATTTATTATATCTAATAAACCAGAATGGAATTTTGTTTTTGCCGGTGAAATAAGAAAAAATGTAAAAAAAGAATTCGGAGAATTGCTCCGAAAATATAAAAATGTTTATTCAACGGGCTGGATTCATTACAGTAAATTCCCAGACTATTTACAATATTTCGACGTTGGAATCATACCATTTAATGTCAATGCTTTTATGGAGAGTGCAAATCCTAATAAACTGTATGATTATATTGCCTCTGGAGTTCCAGTAGTTTCAACTAATATAGGGGATTTAAAAACTAAATATTATAACTTTGTTAAAGTGGCAGAGAATAAGGAAGAATTTTTGCAGAAGATTGAGGAATATTTAAATCAATCAATAGAAGAAAAAAAAGTATTAAAAAATGAAATGGAAAAATATTCACAAAATCACTCTTGGGAAGATAATGCAAGGATAGTATTTAGCTTAATCAAGGAAAAAATATTGATATAATCTCTTGTATTTTTATATTATAACACATAGAGTTTTGGAAATAGTGAGCAAAAATATAAAAATGTTTGTATCAAATTTATGTAACATAAAAAAATCCAATAAGAGTTAGCATTTTGAAAATTTTAATAATATTATCAAGGTTTCCGTACCCTTTGGAGAAAGGGGATAAACTGCGTGCCTATAATTTTATTAAATACCTCAGCAGGTATCATGAAATTTATCTATTTGCAATTAGCGATTGCATTGTTAAAAAAGAATATGTCGAAGAAGTAAATAAATACTGCAAGAGTATTAAAATATATCATAAAAATAGAGTTAGCATTGCTTTTACATTAGTTAAAGCTTTTTTTACTAAACTGCCCTTTCAAGTAGCATATTTTTACTGTAAGCGTGCTCAGAAACAGCTTGATGACTTTTATTCTGAGGTAAAACCAGATAAAATCCTTTGTCAGCTTATAAGAGTAGGTGAGTATGCGAAGGATTACAATTGTATAAAAATATTGGATTATATGGATGCTTTTTCTAAAGGGATAGAAAGAAGAATAAAAACAGTACCTTTTTTCCTAAAGCCGATTTTCATAAGCGAATATAAAAGGTTAATAAATTATGAACAGGATTTGTTTTCAAAATTTGAACATAAAATAATAATTTCTGAATCTGACAGAAATCTTATTTTGCATAAAGACAGGGATCAGATAAAAATTGTACAAAATGGTGTTGATTTTGATAATTTTACCCCCTTAAATGCTCCTAAAAAGTATGATATTTTATTTGTAGGTAATATGTCTTATCCGCCTAATGTTGCAGCTGTGATGTATTTAGCTAATGAAATACTGCCTTTAGTTAAAAAAAGTAAACCTGATATTAAATTATTGATTTCAGGAGCAAATCCTGTAAAGAAAATTCTCAGGCTGAAAAGTAAAAACATTGAAGTAACTGGATGGGTTAAAGATATGAGGGATTCATATGCTCAGTCAAAAATTATGGTTGCTCCCCTAAACATCGGTACAGGCTTACAAAATAAAATATTACAGGCAATGGCAATGAAAGTTCCTTGTATAACATCTGAATTAGTGAATTCAGCTATCAATGCTGTTCCTGAAAAGGAGGTTTTAATAGCAAGAACTCCCTCAGAATATTCGGAAAAGATAATAACTTTATTGGATAATCCAGAAATGCAGAAGCTAATATCCGAGAATGCATATATATTTGTTCAGAATAAATATCAATGGGCTGAAAGATTAACCGTTCTGAATAATTTAATCATTAATACATAGTATCATTGTTTTTTTAATGTTAAAGCTTGAAACAAAATAGAGCAGTATTAATTTGTCAAAACCCAAAGAGATAATTTTACTTTTTATTTCAGATTTAATTTTTATTAATCTTGCTTGGGTTATATATTATTATATCCGCATAGAGTCGGGTTGGATAATTTATACATCTGCTCCCGCTTTTGTTTTACCCTTAATAATAATTTATTTTTACTGGCTTGTTCTTTTTACATTTATGGGTTTATATCAGGTTTGGTTTGTGAGGTCCCGTTTTGATGAGTTAGCTTCCGTAATTAAGTCTGTTAGTATAGGATGTGTGCTTCTGTTTTTTGTTATATTTATTGATGATTTTATTAACGGGGCACATGTAATTTCTAGATTTTTAATATTGATATATTGGACAATAATGATTTTATGTGTTGGCACAGGCAGGCTTTTAATCAGAAGTTTTCAGATTAATCTTCTTGAAAAAGGAATCGGCTTACGAAATACTTTAATAGTAGGAACTGGTCCCAGAGCTGTTGACCTCGATAATTTAATCAAAAAGTATAAACAGCTTGGTTATGAGATCAAAGGTTTTATTTCATTAAAAAAATCAAGTGATAACCCGGCAGTCCTTGGTACGCTGCAGAATCTTCCTGAGGTTGTGGATAAATATAAGATTACAGAAATTATAGTGGCATTAGAATCTAAGGAAAAAGAAAAATTGCTGGATGTTATAAAATATTGTCCCCAAGGGAAAGTTAATATTAAGATAATGCCTGATACATACGAAATTGTCAGCGGAATGGTAAAGACAAACCAAATATATGGTATGCCTTTGATTGAGGTTTTACCTGAGATAATGCCTTATACATCAAGAATTCTAAAGAGGGTTATTGATATAGTTATTTCTATAATTATACTTGTTCTTTCATTTCCATTTATTTTAATTGCTGTTCTGTTTATAAAATTAACATCTAAAGGACCTGTATTTTACAAACAGGTTAGAATAGGGAAGAATGGTAAAGAGTTTACGATGTATAAATTCAGATCTATGATACTTAACTCAGAAGAGTATGGTCCTGAATGGGCAGGTGAAAAAGACCCCAGAATTACAAAAATCGGCAGGATAATGAGGAAAATATATTTTGATGAAATTCCCCAGCTTTGGAATGTATTAAAAAATGAGATGAGTATTGTTGGTCCCAGACCAGAACGTCCTTATTTTGTTGGATTGTTAAAAAAAGAATTTCCTTATTATTACAAGAGATTAAGCATAAAACCAGGTATAACAGGGTGGGCACAGGTCAAACACAAATATGATTCATCATTAGATGATGTTAAGGTGAAACTTAATTATGATTTTTATTATATAGAAAATATGTCATTACGGCTTGATTTTAAAATAATGATTAATACATTAATTGTAATTATTTTTATGAAAGGTCATTAGATTGAATGTTCCTAAAATTCATATGGTAGATTTAAAAACACAGTATTTGCATATCAAAGAAGAGATTGATAATGCTATACAGAATGTAATTGATTCAACCCAGTTTATACAGGGTCAGATTGTACATGATTTTGAAAAAAATATTGCTTCCTATTTAGGATGCAAACATGCTGTCGGGTGTGCATCAGGAACTGAAGCTTTGCAGATTGCTATGATGGCACTTGGTATTAAACCTGGGGATGAAATTATTACTACCCCATTTACTTTTGTAGCAACAACTGAAACTATCGCTATTTTAGGTGCTAAACCTATTTATGCAGATATTGACGAAAACACTTTCAATATTAATGCTGATAAGATTGAGGAAAAGATCACCCCAAAAACTAAGGCGATTATTCCAGTGCATCTTTACGGACAGCCGTGTGAAATGGATAAAATAATGGATTTAGCTAATGCTTACAATCTCTTTGTAATTGAAGATGCTGCACAGGCAATAGGTGCTGAATATAAAGATAAAAAGATTGCAGGTATCGGTCATATAGGTGCGTTAAGCTTTTTCCCAAGTAAAAATCTTGGTGCTTTCGGTGATGCAGGTATGGTTACAACTAATGATGATGAACTAGCAGAAAAAATGAGAATGATTGCATCACACGGCTCTAGGGTAAAATATTACCACGAAGTTCCAGGAATTAACAGCAGACTAGATTCTATTCAGGCAGCAGTTTTAAATGTAAAGCTGAAATATCTGGAGAATTATCATTCAGCACGGGCTAAGGCGGCATCTAAATATAATTCTTTCTTAAATCCGTATGTTAAGATTCCCTTTATTCTGCCCTATGTCAGGCATATCTACCATCAATATACAATTAAAGTTTCCAAGAGAGATGAATTACAGTTATTTTTGAAAGATAACGGTATCCCTTCAATGATATATTATCCTGTCCCTTTGCATTTGCAAAAGGCATATCGTTACAGCTATAAGGAAGGTGATTTCCCTGTATCCGAAAAACTCTGTAAAGAAGTGATTTCTTTACCAATGCACACTGAACTCACTGAAGAACAGATTGAGTTTATTTCTTCACACATAATTAAATTTTTAAAATCCGAATAATTGCAAAAAGCACTGATAATAATACCTACTTACAACGAGGCTGACAACATTGTCAAACTTATTGAAGCTATTAGGTTATTAAAGGTACCAGATGTAAAGATTGATATTTTGGTTGTTGACGATAATTCATCAGATGGCACATCACGACTTGTAAAAGAGCTTGGTTATAATAATGTTGTAGTAATTGACAGAGAGAAAAAAATGGGTCTCGGAACTGCTTATATAACAGGATTTAAATATGCTATTGAGAAAGCTTATGATTTTGTATTTGAAATGGATGCAGATTTCTCACATGACCCTAATGCTATCCCCGAATTTTTAGAAAAAATAAAGCATTATGACCTTGTTATCGGTTCAAGGTATATAAATGGCATCGCAGTTGTAAACTGGCCTCTCAACAGGCTGATAATAAGTATTTTTGCA
>JAWABG010000024.1:0-15392 GCA_038884715.1 Candidatus Woesearchaeota archaeon
ACCTGAAATATCCAAAACAATTGCAATGTCAATTCCTTCTGTATTTACATTTGTTCCTGAGCTGAAAGACTGAGGTCTTGCCAGAGCTATTATAAGAAAAAGTAAGCTCAACATTTTAAGAGCAAAAGGCAGATGAAATAGCTTGACTCTTAATGAACTTCCTGATTCTTCAAATATTTTGGAATCGGAGATTTTAATGGAAGTTTGTTTTTTTCTTATGCGATAAAAATATATCAAAGTTAAAATTGGAATGACAAGTAAAAAGAATAAAACCCAGGGATATAGAAAAACAACATCATTAAACATTATTAACCTCGGGGTTTATATTATTTTCATTATCAGTCAAATTTGAAGGAACTGTAGAATTAACTATTTCTTTTGCCTGACTCATCATAATTTCATTCAAATCAGGAACCGGATTGAACTTTGCAAATTTTACAAGGTCAGCATTAGTAAAGAATTCCTCTGTGGTCTTTATAATTTTTTCGGCTTCTTTAATTCTTGTCAATAACTGAATTTGTTCTGAAGATGTAAGTTCAAGTGCCGGAAATGAAAATCTTCTTTCAAAATATTCACGAATGATTTCCGTTATTCTGGAATGATATTCTTTTACTTTACCATTTTGCCAAAGTTTTTCTTTTTCAAGTTCTTCAAGTTTTGTTAGTGCAACAATATGAGGAGGAATAATTATTTCTGGTTTTTCAGGTTCAACATTCTTTCGCTTTAAGATTTTTCTGATGATAAAATACAGAATAGCCAAAACCAGAAGTCCTAACAAAATCCATAAAATGATTTCTAAAATGTTCAAAGGAATTTTTATCGGAGCTTTAATATCCTTTATATCTTCTTCGGCTTTAACTTCAAGTGAGTGAATTCTGACAGCAATTGAATCAGAAGAAAAATAAACTTTAGATGTATCTCCCTGAGTAGTTAAAATAAATGAAAATGATGGTATATAAACCTCTGCTGAATCATAATAAGCTAAAGTTATCTCTTTGCTATAAGTTATTTTATTTTGCAGCGTGTCTGATTTGAATTGATTTTCTTTAATTATCTCAAACTTTTTCAGATTCTCTCTATACAATGGTTCCTGTAAAATGAATCCTTTTGAATATTCTGATTTAATTTGCAGATTTATGAAATCACCAATTAAATAGTCAGTCGAATCGGTTTTCACTTCAACTTTCAATTGTGCAAGTGAATTAAAAGTTATCAATAAAAATAAAATCACAATTTTCTTAATTACCATCGTTTTTCTCTTATCTTAAAAAACTGAACGAGAGGTTTAATATAATCTTCACCTGAAGTTATACTAATATTATCAATCTTATTTAATCTGAACAGGTATTTTCTTTTTTTGGCTGCATCAGTTTTTCGCTTTTTATAATAATCCAAAAAACTTTTGTTCGAAGTATCAATTAAAAATTCTTTTCCTGTTTCTGCATCAAGAAATTTTACTAAGCCAATATTTACAAGTTCATTTTCTCTTATATCTTCAATAGACAATGCAATAAAATCGTGTTTTTTACTAACTACACTTAAAATTTTTTCATATCCTTCGTCAATAAAATCAGAAAGAAAGAAAACTATTGAACGTTTTTTAATTGTGTGATTCAGATATTCCATTGCACTCTGAAGATTGGTTTTATTTCCCTCTGGTTTGAAAGATAAAATTTCTCTGACAATTCTCAGAACGTGTTTTCTTCCTTTTCTTGGAGGAACAAATTTTTCAATTTTATCAGTAAAAAGAATCAAACCAACTTTATCATTATTTTTTAGTGCAGAGAAAGAAAGTATTGCACTTATTTCTGCAGCAACTTTTTGCTTTGTTTTTTGTTTTGTACCGAAGGAAAGTGAGCCGCTTAAATCTATCATCAGAATAACTGTTAGTTCTCTTTCCTCCTCAAAGACTTTAATAAACGGGTGTCCAAATCTTGCAGTAACATTCCAGTCAATATTTCTTATATCATCTCCAAATTGATACTCACGAACTTCTGAAAATTCCATTCCTTTTCCTTTGAAAACGGAATGATATTCTCCTGAAAAGACCTGATTTACAAGTCCTTTAGTTCTGATTTCAATTTCACGAACCTGTTTAAGTAATTCTTTATCTATCATTATTAAGGAACTTCAACTCTGTTTAGAATTTCTTTTATTATATCTTCGCTGGTTAGCTCCTCTGCCTCAGCTTCATAAGATATTGCAACTCTGTGTCTTAAAACATCATAGCAAATCGCACGTACATCTTCAGGAATTACATAACCTCTTCTTTTAATAAATGCCATAGCTTTTGCACCTAATGCAAGATTTATTGTTGCACGAGGAGAAGCTCCGTAGTTTATTAAATGAGTCAAATCTTTAAGATTAAATTTTTCAGGTTGTCTTGTAGCAAACACAATATCAAGGATATACTTTTCAATTTTTTCATCAAGATAAACTTCGTGAATAATATTTCTTGCATTGATAATCTCGTCAGGAGAAATTACCTGATTTATTTGAATAGTCTCACCACTTACATTCTGCTTCATAATTTTTTGTTCTTCTTCGCGGGAAGGATAATCAATCTTAACTTTAAGCATAAATCTGTCAACCTGAGCTTCCGGAAGAGGATAAGTTCCTTCCTGCTCAATCGGATTCTGTGTTGCAAGAACCAAAAACGGCTCTTCTAACCTAAAAGTATGTTCTCCAATTGTAACTTGTCGTTCCTGCATCGCCTCAAGTAAAGCAGATTGAACTTTTGCTGGAGCTCGGTTAATTTCATCAGCAAGGATAAAATTAGAAAATATCGGACCTTTTTTGATAAGAAAATTTCCTTCTTTTTGATTATAAATTTGTGTTCCAATCAAATCTGCAGGAAGCAAATCAGGTGTGAATTGAATTCTTTGAAACTTAGATTTCATCGCTGATGCAAGTGTTTTAATCGCAAGGGTTTTAGCAAGTCCGGGAACCCCTTCAAGAAGTATATGACCATTGGCTAAAAGTCCAATAACTAATCTTTCAATCATTTGCTTTTGACCAACAATCACTTTTGAAATTTCAAGAAACAGAGTGTCAATAAATGCACTTTCCTGTTTGATTTTTTCATTTAATGCTGAAATATCCAATGTAAACCTCTTAATTTTTGCTTTTTTTGACGGCTGCAAACTTAAATATGTTGCAAACTCTGAACAAGATTCATAATTCTGCTTTGTATTTTTGACTAAAAAATTTTATAAGATATGAAGCCAAAATTCAAAGGGGTAATTTTTGATATAGACGGAACCCTAACCTTTACTAATCAGCTAATTTTTGATTCATTCAATTATATCACTAAAAAGTATCTTGGCAGACCTTATTCAAATGAAGAAGTGATTGCCCTTTTCGGACCAACTGAAGATGTAATTTTCAAACAGCTTTTTCCGACACAATTTGAGCAGGTCAAAAAAGATTATTATGAATACTATCATCAAAATCATCAAATTGCTTTGTTGTATGATGGAATAAAAGAGCTTTTAATTGATTTAAAGAATGCCGGTTGTATTCTTGGAATTTATACTGGAAAAGGCAGAACCTCCTCTTTAATTACATTAAACTTTCTTGGTGTTCGTGAATTATTTGATTTAATAGTAACTGGAGATGATGTTAAAAATCATAAGCCATCACCAGAAGGTATTATTAAATTTATGAATGAATTCAGCTTGGATAAAAAAGAAGTTATTATGATTGGTGATGCTCCTTCAGATATAAAAGCAGCTCACGATGCGGGAGTAGAAATTGCATCAGTAATCTGGGACAGTTATTCATCTGAAAAGGTTAAAGCAATGAATCCTGAAAATTGTTTTTCAACAGTTAATGAATTAAGAGAATTTCTTTTTATCTGATTTAAGAATTAAATCAAAACTTGAAAGGATAAACGAAAGATATTCTTGGCTCAATCCTTTTCTGTGGCTCGAATGAAATTATATTATTATTACTATCTCTTATTGGAGTAAAAGTCCAATTATATACAACTGAAACAAGTATATACTCTATCGGTTTATATCCTAATTCAGTAAATAAATAAGAGCGATCATCAAGTTTGAATAAATCTTTTTCATCTCTTATGTTAATTTTATCGTAACCAGCTCTTAAAACAAACGAAGCATTTTCTGGTTCAATTGAAGCACGAAGGTTTAATATTCCACTATTGGGAGCTTTATCCAATCTTTGGTAGCTTCCAAGAATATCAAAAAGATTTAATACTCTGACTAAAAGTTCTCCATAATAACCGTTTTGGTTTTCTGTAATTGAGTTAACGAGATCAACTTTAGTAAAGTAAGAATTTGATGCGGCATCGCCCTTAAATCTTTCAATTTCATACAAAGAATTAAAATATGCTCCCAAATACTTACCATTATTGATTCTTCTTTCAAGCTTTGAGGAAAGTGACAACAAACCAAGACCATTAAAATTAAATTGAACACCGGTAGCAATCCCACTACCAAAATCCATCATTTTATTGTAATCAAAGTAGAGTAAAATTTTTGTGGATGCAGACTTTATTAAAGGCAGGCCAACATCAAAACCAACAAATGAAACATCTCCACCATCTTTGATAACTTTAAACTCTCCGTTCGAATCAAATTTACCGCTATCTACTCTGGCTAAACTGTTAAAATCTGAAATCAAAGTTAGTCCTAATTCTAAATTACTGATTATTGGCAAATTAGTTGCCGAAGTAAATTGAATAGGAAGAACATATCCACGAATTCCCATAATACCGGCTTGCCCGAAGGAGCTATAAATAGACTCAAAACCAAATTTACCAAAGTTTATATCTGCTATTAAACCAATGCGTCTGTTATCAAAAGTAGGACTATTATTGTAATTATTCATAATAGTTCCGTGTCCAAGGGAATAATACCCTAATGCACCAAGTCTAATGTAGACCGGCTCATCTTTCATTCCATATCTGACATATCTTATTACGCTCAAATAATCTGAGAACTCATTAAAATTCTCTTTTCTTAATTTTCCGGAAGGTTCAAAATCAAGGATTAAATCCAAACCAATTCCGAAGTTCATAAAAGAAATTTCTGGTTGGAAGCCAAATCTATAATGAGGCTTCCCATCAATCCAGTTAAGTCCAAATCCACCGGTAATATTTCCCTCATCAGGCCTGGGATAATTAAAAGTTTGTGGAAAAAGTTGAATGGAAATTATAGATAGTAGAATAATAATTTTTATTTTCATTATAATCTCTTTTTTTGACAACCAAAAATAATAAACTATTCAAAAAATATTCTTTTTTCAAAATGAAATACTAATTATTTCAATATCAAAAACTTCTGCGAATATAAAAATTTCGATTTTGAACTCAATAAAATAACATAAACTCCGGTAGGTAAACTTTTGTGATTAATCTTAAATGGATTGGATGGATTGGATACAAATATCTCTTCAACTTTTTCACCTGTAATGGAGAAAATTGATGCTAAGACTTCATCTATTACATTATCAGATAAATAAATATTAAGCTGATTTGTTTCCGGATTATGAAATACAACCGGGTTTTTAATATTATTTTGATTATAATCTACAACCGAGGCAGGGAAATAATTTACTGTAAGTGTGTCACTATAATGAAATGAGCCATCATTGTCTATTTGCTTTAATCGGTAATAATAAATTCCGTAACCGGGTAAAGTTGTATCAACATACAGATAGTGTTTTGGTGAATTAGAATTTCCGTTGCCGGGAACAAAGTCAAGTCCATAGAATTGATAAGGTGAGTCAGCTCGTTGAACTTCAAAACCAAAATTATTTACTTCAGTTGCAGTCCCCCATCTGAGAAGAACACCGTTGGAGAGAATTAAAGACTCAAAATAAAGCAACTCCACCGGCAATATGTCCTCTTTTTGAGAGTACACATCAGCTACACAGAAACCAAGCAAATAAAAAAATAAAAGTATTTTTTTTTTCATCTTAAAATTGCAAGTTTTTGAGTTGTGGTTTTAACCTTCGAATCTTTTTTAACTATAAATTTATAAATATAGACACCATTACTTATCATATCACCATCTTCATCTTTTCCATCCCAGTAAATCTTATTAAAATTAGTATTTAATTGAGAAGGTGAAAGTTTAATTTCTTTTATTAATCTCCCAGCAATTGTGAAAATTTTGATGTATGCTTCTTCTGGTAATTGAGTTAAAATAAAAGTAAAATATGTGTTATCTTTAAATGGGTTAGGATAATTATATACTTCTAAAAGTTCCACTTCTTGAGAAACTTTAAAGTATCTTTCAACTAATGGTTGATTAGATATTCTTCCATAAATATCTTTCAGAAAAACTCTTAAATTATGCTCGCCTGATGGTAAGCTGGCGTCAAAATAAATATTTATTTTTCTTTCTATTGTGTCGTAATCATAATTTAACTGGTAAGCATATTTTCTGAAACCATTAAGATAAATTTGAATAGCAGAAGTATCCTCGACTGAAAACCAAACCGGATATTGAATTTCAATGTTTACTTTGGAATTAGGTTCAACATAATCCCAGTCAAATATTTCCTGACCATTAAATTTCACCCAGACAGAAGAACTTGATACAGAAGTCGAAGTATCTCTTTTAACATAAAATGGTTTTAGAAAAATATTATTTGATTCAAGAAATTCATTAATTACATTTGAAGAGTCAACTATCACTCTGAAATTAAAATTACCATATCCGTCATAAATTGTATTAACATAATTATAAGTCAATATAACGGAACTATCTGGTTTTAATCTTGTAATCAAAGTATCAATTAATGTAAAACTTGAGTTATCATTTCTTATTAAATCAAGTTTTACTTTAAAGCTATCTGCATCAGATTTCCCAACATTAAAAACTCTTGCTTTAAATTGAATCGCTTGCCCTTGCATTATTGTATCTTTATCTGTACTTACTGTCTGATAATTCATTGCTAATTCTGAAACAACATCATAACTTGCCCCAAGACTAAAAATCTCAGGAGATTCTTTATTTTGATTAGCAATAAATTGAGCAATTACTTTTAATGATGGATAGACCTTTGCATCAATGTTGGATATATCAATTGAATCTGATTGTGTAGACAAGTTAAATAAAGTATCAACTTGTCCGTTAGCTCTAATTCCAACAGGGATGTAATTAATACTTGAATTTAGAGGTTTATTGGTCTCAAACTTCAGGTATTTCCAATTCTTTGCAAATTTCATATCGGGGAAAACCACATAGCCAGTATCATAGGTTACATTTTTAGATATCTCAACTGTTGCAACTCCGGCAAACAATTTTCTATAATCTTCCGGAACTGAACCTATAGATGCTCCTTTTCTTCCTAAAATTGCCCAACTCTCTCGATATCTAATACTATCGATATAAAGAGAACCAATATTTTTTATAGCATTTCTTGGTGGAGTTCCTCCAACATAACCTAAAATATTTTGTGCTGCATCTGCAGAAATTGTCATCGCAATTAGTGTACCCTGAGGTAGATTATTCACATAATTTGTCAGGGAATCACTAACACCGGGATCCGGGACATTAAAATATCTGATGAAAGTAGGCCTTAATGTTATAGAATCAATAATTGCAGTAGCTAAACCCCAGTAATATGTGTTTGATAATTGCTCGTAACCATTTAATTGAATTGAACCAAAAGAGCCATCATTAGCTCCGGCAGATTGAATTTTTAAAGTTGTATGCTGTTTAGCTATCTTCCAACTATTGGATGTTGAATCAAAAAAAGTTCTATGATATACGAATTTATTTGAATCTAATAATCCATTATCAATAAAAACAGAATATTCTGGCTTTTTTTGGATAAATGAATTTGTTTGATTATAAAACGAATTTACATCATCAATTTTAACTCTGTAATAATACCTTTGATTATCAATTAAATTTGCAAGATTTATTTTGGTGAGAAGAGTGTCAAAATTTTCATAATAATCTACTGTTTGTGTAAAGTTTTCATCAGTTGATAATTCTAATTTTAATCGCTCCGAAGAATCATTTTTCTTTATAAATGGATTTAAGATTTTTATATCAATCTTCTTAGTATTAAAAAGCTCAGAAATTTCTACAGGAGTCAACGATGTGCTATTTATTATATAGTTAAATTCAGTAACATTATCATCTTCATAAATTTCATCTATTAAATTGACTGGATCTAAATTTATTTTAAGCTTTCTATTACCGACAAAGCTTCCAACCGGGGAACTAATTAAAATAGTATCAATAAATTTTGTAAAAGGTATTCTGAAGTTCTTAGAAAAAATTGTCGAATCTTGTGAAAAATCCTCAATCATAAAATCTAATGTATCAGCATTAACAATTCCTAAATTTTTTATTGAAACACTAAATTTCACAGAATCGAGAAGATCATTTGGCTCTGCAGTAAATAATTTTATATCGGATTCAGTGATTGTAAAATTAGGTTTTTCTGGTAATCTGAAACCAATTATAGGATCTCCAAAAAGAAGATTGCAATAATTAAAAACTCTGGTAACATCATTAACTCCTAACTGGTTAAACTGCTGAATCTTTGCAAGATTATGAGCATATCCAATTCCTTTAAGAGAATCTTGAATTAAAATCTGATAAAATAATTTTGGAAAATTTAATGAGGTGGAAAGGAAGCCAAAACTAGAATTCCCATAATAAGCAATTGCTTGTCCGTTTGGTGATTGACAGATAAATAATTCACCAAATGCATCAACATCCGGCTCTGCAAATTTTCCAGTTGAACACCCATAATCGCTTATTAAAGGAAGTCTATCATTATATTTATTCTTAATATGCTCTACTTCACTAATTGAATTATCCCAGGTTCTTGTTCCGCTATGTCCAATATAAGAAATAAACAAACCACCTTCATCAATTACTTTCTGTACTTGTTCAAGTGTATATGGGCCAAAATTACTTGGTGGATTAATTGTTTTATAAAAGTGGGTAGCGTTTCCAAAAAGCGGTGAGGTTTTTACATAATTATTCATGATAAAGTTATTAGCGGCTATAATCTGGGAAAGTTCATTAGGCTTGGTTGGATCTCCGCCACTAAAAAATATGAAAGACTTGTTGAAATAATCATATTTTTTTTGAATATACTTTTGATGTTTCTGCAAATAAATCATAACTTGATTATCATTATTTGCAGGAATCCTTCCAACAAACATCTGAGGGATATTAACATTTGAAGAGTCCCAGGTAACATACCACACATCACTTACCGGATTTCCGAATGAAGTTAAAATATTTTTTTTACGGGGCTCTGGGGCTGGAGTTACAACATTTTTATAATCATAATTTGCGTCTCCAATAATAGTCAAAAAGGAAGGTCTTGGTGCAACCCAATTAACTGAGGTATATACTAAAAATCTTTTAATTGCTTCAGCTTCAACCAACCCATAAGAAAATTCGTCAAAAATATCTTCATCGAAAACTAATTCAACTCTTTTATTATAATTACTTTGAATAAAATTTTTGTATTGATTAACAGAATTTTCAAGAAGTTTATTTGATAGTAAAATGTAATCAGCACCTCTGGATGTATTTCTTAAATTCTCAAATAACTTCTTTTTAACAAAAACCGGAGCAGAAGTTTTTGCAAGGGTTGTTATATAATATTGGTCTCCTCCGCTTACAGTATCAGTTATAAAAATTTGATATGGATTTGAGCCTGTGATATTGAAATTGTTGAATTTTTTAAACTCGGGTTTAATTTTATAAATTAAAATATTATTTGGATTGGTAACATTATCGATTCTAACTACTCTTATATCAGTCTGTATTGAATCAGGTATTATTATCTTTAATGTATCATTTACCAAATGATTAAATCTGTAATAATCAATATCAACCCAATCTATAAGAGATTGATGGAAAGAAGCAGAGGATGGTAATCCAAAAACTCTAATAACATTATTACCAATAACTAGTTGTGAGGAATTATATGTTCTTGAAAAATTAACTGTCTGTTTGTAGTTATAAACTATAGTATCTTGAACTGATGTGCTATTTAGACTTAGTCCGTGACGATGTGCATTTGAGATAGTGTTTGAAGAATAACTTATCAGCCTGACAATTACATTTACTGGCGATGAGGGAACAAACTGATTTCCTTGAAATGTGAATGATTGTGAGCCACTGCTACCTATAGTCAACCAGGTAAAAGTTTTATTTTCTTGCCAAAAAGGTAATTGAACTCTTGGAGTAACAGGATCATAATACCATAATCTAACATCTTTTTCCTGATGAATTTTTACTAAATGGGATTTTATGGTATCATTTACTGCAATTGGAGTGGCTGAGATCTGTTTCAATCGTTGACCAAATTCTCCATCCCAGGTCAACCAAACTGTTAAAGAATCATTATATCTATTAATGTACTGAAAATAATCTTGTCCTAATGGAACAATATTTCGATAATTCTGATAAGTATAATTCTTTTCAGAATAGAATTCTATAAAATCATTCTGATTAAAAATGTTATCATCTTCTCCTTCGACATAAATAGGTCTTTGAATACCTTTTACAAATAGCTTTAAAGTCTTTGGATTAATGATATCAGGATTCACACCATAGGAAAGAAGATCATTATAGTTAATTCTGTAAATGTTATCATATGGAATTTTAAGCTTAATGTATTCTTTAGAATAATCGATCCAGTTACCTGTTGAATCATTAAGAATGAAAGATGGATTAATCGAACGATACTCAAGAGCTTTATCGAAATTTATAATAACATCTTTCAACATCTCATCATAAAATGATAATTGAGATGATAACCTTGGATAACTTACATTCTTTTCGTTAATTGTTATTTTGATAATACAAGAATCTAATATTGCTAAAGTTCTTTGATTAAAGGAATACTGATAGGGATTAATTTTAATCGCAGCCACATAAAAATTACCTATCCAGAAATAATCTACTCTTTCGATTTCTTTTTCAGGATATTTTTCAATTGATAGAAGGGATTTATCGAAATCTGTTTCAATATATTTTATAGTTGAGTCATTTTCAAGAATTGTTAAAGGATTTTTTTCGATTAGGACATCATTAAAAAATGTTCTATGTTCATTCTCAATAATTATATTTATTCTTGCTTCAGGTGGTATTGCTAAAAAGAACGTTTTGCTAGGGATTTTTGGAAAACCAGGCTTAGATTCATCCATTGATTCAATAAAATCATATTTTGTAAGATTACCTATTTTTTCAATTAATGTAACTTGAGGAACATTAACATATCTTAATGTATACTTGTTATTCAATTTTTCTATTATTTCTTGAGGTAAAATTGTCAAACTCAAGAAAAAAACTATGCTTACTAAATATTTTACCAAAGACTCACCTAGTTTTAATTATTCTGTTTAACATTTAGAATAAATATAAATATAAGATAAGAAATAAATAATTCTTAAAAATTACACAATTATTTTTTTAATAGTAAAGGAATTATAAATAAAATTAACAGATAAAATAATAAATAAAAATTCAATTGGAGCTTTAAATCTGGTCATACTAAAAAAAACCAAGTAAGGTAAAACAAACGATAAAATGTATATCAAAAAAATTGAGGAAATTTCATTGTTTTTCTTCGATGAGAAAATGTGATAGAACAAGGAAAAGAAAAAAATTATATTTAACGGTAATTGATATAAAAGTGTCAGATAATTTTTTAGACTTGAATCACTCCAATGGCCACTTCTAATTCTAAATGGTGAAAAAAAACCTAAAAACTTTAATAATGAATTTTCCAAAGTCTCAATTGGATTTTCGGCTATAAACCTTAAAACCTTTTCTTTAAAGAATTTATCTTTTTCATATTCAGAATAATTAGATAGAAAAGCCCAATCTTTATCAAATTTTGGTATAATAACGTCCTCTATCATCCCGCCATCACCGAGATGTTTTTTTAGATACTCGTTGGTGTATTCATTATTGGAAAGCCATAAATTATAACCTGCATTTGAAGTTCCAATATCAAAAACTTTTAATTGCAAATAATTCTTTAATCCCCCAAATGCCATAATTGTTAAAAGTGAAACTAATAGTACACTAGTTTTTAGCTTTAGAGCGATGTTTTTATTGAATAATAAAATGATGATTGAAAAAATTAAACAGCTATAACTAATCAAAGGTCTAATTAGAAAGATTAATAGACATATTATTATTAAAATTGGGAAATATTTAAAGTATGAGTAGTAGTATATTTTTAATAATACATAAATAAAAGAAATATTCAATAAGACTAAAAGCCAAGTATCAGTCTGCCACAATGGAGATACTGCATAATAAGGATTTATTAGAGTGATCAGAGATGCGATAAAGGATAGTATAATTCTATTTTGTGAATTTTTCCAGTAAATTAAACCTATATTAAAAACTAATAATGGTATGAAAGAAAATAAGATTAGTTGAAACAAAATTAGTAAATTCAAATAATTTTCACTTATTAGCATCATTGAGTAAATAACTAAACTATATCCAATAGGAAACCAATTCTTATATATACCTTTTTGAATATTATAAGGATTTATCATAATTGAGTCACGATTTTCTTCTGTACCCCATCTTATTTCAACAGTGTTTTTATAAAAAAGGTTATGTGCTAATTGAATATACCTTGGATCGTAAATAATAATTTCATTATCAAAAAAAGATTTAGTAACTAAAGTTCCAATTACTAAATAAGAAATAGAAAAACCTAGAATAAGTAGTTTAAGTTTTTTGAGAGAAATCTTACTAATAGCTCTAAAGTTAATACTCATTTGTGAACTTACCAGCCAAATAAAAATTAATAGGCATTAAATGAATAACATATCTTTCTGACCCCACATAAACAGCAATCATTATTAAATTAATTATCATCAATATCATAAAAATTAAATTGTATTCCATAATACTAGATAACCTTTTATACTTTAATAATGCCAAAAAACTAAATAACAAAATCAAGTAATAGTAAAAATTAGTAATGAAGAAAATAAAACTTTTAATTTGAGGGTTAATAAAATTTTCAGTTTTTTTAAATGACCATGTTATTGAACTATCGCCTCTCCAGTATGAATAAAACAATTTTTTAATTGTTAAAATCAAAAAATTACCGGGATTATTTTGTATAAACTCAAAGCCTTTTTTATATGCTTTGAATTCTTCAGCTGGTTCATCTGGATTTGATAAATTATAATCAAAATTAAAATTAACTTTTCCGTTTGAATATTGATTATTACCCATCAAAAAAATATACCCACCATTGGTAGATGATAAAATAAAACTGTTAAAGTGTAAGTAATTTCTGTAAATCCAAGGTGAAAGAACAATCGTAAATCCCAATACTAAATAAATTATTTGATTGAATGATCTTTCTTTTATAAATGATACAATAATCAGAGTAAATAATAAGATTATACCATTAGCTCTAACGAAAGTTGAAAGCCCAACTAATACACCAATAAAGAGCAAGTTAATTCTTTTATTTTCCCCAATATTTTTCACGAAATAATAAATAGCACACCAAGTTAATAAAGTAAAAAGTAGCTCAGTTAGAATTACCTGTGAAGCAAATAAATTATTTGGGAAAAGAGTAAACAAAATCATAAACAACTTAAGCTGATTTTGATTAAATATTTTCGAGAAAATATTATAAAGAATTATAAGTAATAAACTTGAACAAAATATATTGAATAATTTTACCATAAATAGTGCATCAAATCCTAAGTAGTAAAAAAAAGCAATTATACTTGGTAATCCAACCGGCCAGAATGCAGTGTAATTACCTAAACTAGATGTGTATTTTCCAGTTTCATATAGTCTTTTTCCATGGTCTAGATAATAGATGGAATCTGAAATTGGAACAGTATGAACTAAAAGTATTACTGATAATTGGAAAAATATTTGAAATATCAAAAGTAAAATTAAAATATCTTTAGCCGAATATTTTTTAAGCAATGACCAAAAATAGTTTCTCAGTGAAAAGATCAGAATTGATAAAAAAAGAATAATTATTAAACTTAAAGAACCATTTGAAAAAATATTATTATAATAAATCTTATCATAAAACCCCTCCCTGTGAGAAAACAGTTTCAATAAATATCCTTTCAAGTAATATTCATAAATGGGTATAAATGATACCATTACAAAAATTATCGCCTTTAGGGAATTACTTTTGTTTAATTTCATCTTTACTCAAAAGAAATGCATTTAACAGAAATTTGAAATTTCCGATAGTATACCGATAAAACAATCTTTTTGGTTCAATCACTAATCTAAAAAGCCACTCTAGACCAAATTTTTGCAAAATAATAGGGGCTCGTTTTTGAAAATTAAAGTAGAAATTAAAAAAATTTCCGACGCAAATGATTATTGATGATGGATATTTTTCTTTTATTTTGACTGCTAATAATTCCTGTCTGGGAACTCCGACCCCAATAAATATACAACTGAAAGTAAGTTCACTAACTTCCTCAAGAATGTTTTCGTCAGTTAAAAAGCCGTTTATGTATTTGATGAGTTTTATGCTTTTATTTTTACATAATTGTTTGACAAGCTCATTATCATAATTACCACTTATAATAATTATTGGAATTTTATGTTTTATAACTAAAGAAATTAGTTTATAATTTAAATCTGTAGCATTAAAACGCTTATATTTTTTTTTAAATTTATTGAGTAGCATCCAGATTCCTATTCCGTCAGGATAGACAATCATACTATTATCAAGAATATTTTGATAAGTTATATTTTCTTTATAAATGTTGAAACAATTTACATTTAGATAAGTCAACAATAAGTCTTCATTATTTTTTACTTTTGATAGAAATAAATCTAATATATAATTTTCATCTAATAATAATTTATTTATAAGGTTCATTTTACAAATTTTTGTAAATACTTATTAGTTTATCTATGTACCTGCCTTTATCTGTAGCAGATATTACTTTTCTGAAAAGACTTTCTTTGATATTTGTCTCCTCATCTTGGGATAACCTGAGATATTTTTGAATTGCTTCAAATAAATTTTCCTTTTTGTAACTTTCAAATAAAAAACCTTCTGAATCATTCTTAATGAATTCAGCAATTCCATCTACTTGAGAACCGATAAATACTTTTTTATAAATTCCTGCTTCTAACATAACATAAGGGAAAGAATCTTTTCGCGAGGGTAATATTATGCAATCAGATATTTTGTAAAAATAGCTAATGTCATTCTGTGGTTTAATAAAAATAAAATTATTGTTTTTTGTAATGATTTTTTGTTTAACTTTTTCAGGTATATCAGTAATTAAAACCAAATTAATATTATTATGGACTTTAATTATTTCAGAAAAAACTTCAATTAAAATATCAACTCCTTTAACCCTTGACCAGCGTCCTACGAAAAGAAAAACCTTCGCAGAATCA
>JAWABG010000025.1:0-14928 GCA_038884715.1 Candidatus Woesearchaeota archaeon
ACCACACCTTATTTAATTTTCACTATAATTGGATTTTTATAATTATATTGTGCTTCTTTATAATATTTAATACGTTCATTCATGTGTTTTCTTGACCATTTTAAATCAGCCCCTATATCTACAACATGAACTTTATTTTTATCTTTAGCTTTACGTAATCCCCTTCCACATGATTGAATTGCTTTAATAAATGATTTACCTGCATCTATCATAATTAAACAAAATACTCTATCAATAGAAATACCTGTAGATGCTATACCAGATGATGCAATAACTATTAAATCATCTTTATCTTCAAAAGCATCATAATGTAATTTTCGTTCTTGCTTTTCACTCATCCCATATAAGAACACAGAATCTTTAATCATCTTTTGAATTTGTTCGCCAAAATCAATAGAATTAACTAATACTAATGTATTACCATATTGTTCACATTTAGTAATAATTAAATCTGCAATATAATCCATTCTACTTTCGGATTTAGATATGTATGAGCGTTCTGATTTATAATCTGGAAAATCTCCATCTGTAAATACCATATCTTTAGTTCTTATACATTCAATTTCAATTTCAGATAAATAACCAGAATCAATTAACCATCTTGCCGGAATCTCTTTTAATACTGAACCAATAGAAACTTTTAATGAAAGTTTATCACTTTCTGATTTGGGTATAGTTCCAGTACAACCAAACCTAAATGCTATATGTTTTCCATAATCACATATAATTTTCTGTGCCACGTTTGCTTTAACACCGTGTGCTTCATCCCAAATAAACACTTGAAAGTGTTTCATTAAATATGGATTATTTTGAATTGATTGCCAAGTTCCAACAACGTGTTGTTTATCTAATTCTTTTAATGACCCGCAATATTCACCTACTTCCATCCCACATCGTTTATACCAATTAGCAGTTTGAGTAACTAAATCTGAAGATGGAACTATAGTTATCGTTTTATACCCAACTTTTCCATAAGCTTCACATAATGCTGCACACATTAAAGATTTGCCCGCTCCTGTTCCAGCAACAATAAATCCACTACTTTCATCAATACACATATTTACAGCATCTACTTGATATGATCTCAATTCTATATCATAATTTTTAAAAAGATCTTTAGTTATTCGTTTTGGAAAAACTTTGATTGGAATTCGTTCATCTTTTAATTCTATTTCATAACCCCATTTATCTAAATATGGAATTATTTCTTCTAATAGACGTATATAAGTTTTACCTGTCTTTTCGAAGAAACGAATTTTACCGTCCCAACGTCCCAACCGGAACTGGGGAGTGAAAAAATATCCGTCTTTAAATATAGCATATTTTTTATTTAAAAATTCATTATCAGATTGCTGTAATCCTGTTATAAAACAGGTTACTTGATCTTTAAGAGTGATATAACATTTTTTATTCATACTAATGAGCCACGCTATAAATAAGGTATATGGAATATTTATGGGAGATTTTATAAAATGTTTTATGTTTATGCCTATTTTGACCCAACAAAGCCTTCATCTTTACATTCATGTGGTTTTGAACCATTTTACATTGGAAAAGGCAAAGAAGATAGAATGTATCATCATCTATTTGAATCAAATTTAAAGGGAGAAAAAAATAAACATAAATCAAATAAAATTAAAAAACTTCTTAATCAAAATATTAAACCGCATATAGAATTATTATTACAAAATGTTTCGGAACAAGAAGCATTAGATTTTGAAATATTCATGATAGCAAAATGGGGTAGGGCTGACTTAAATTTAGGACCATTAACTAATATGACAAGTGGTGGTGAGGGGTCTTCCGGAATGATTTTTTCTGAAGAATACCGAAAAAAACTTTCTGAAGGAACAAAGCGAGCCCATGCAGCAGGTAAATTAAAATCGAATATTGATGCGTTTAAAAATTCTTTACGCGGTAAAAAACAAACGCAAGAACATATTAAAAAACGAGCAGATGCCAGGCGCGGGAGATCATTAAATGAAGAAACCCGGCGCAAAATATCAGAAGCACATAAAAAAATCCGATGTACTAATGAATGGAAGCAAATAGCTAGTTTAGCACAAAAAGGTAAAAAGCATTCACGAGAGCACATAGAAAAATCCATAATGTCAAACCCAAAATCGAAACCAGTAGAAGTGTTCGGTGTTAAATATATTTCCAGAAATCAAGCATTAAAAGCTACGGGATTAACACCAGCCAAACTTATAAAAGAACCATCATTCAAATGGCTCAAACTCGAATGATTGACAATAAACAGCCTGAGTCTGAATTGCACCAGCTTGGGTGGTATAAGACGTTATCGCTATAGTGGTGGGGCCGTTTAATTTCATGTTTCCGGACATATAAAATCTTTTTAATTTCATTGTTAAATCATAATCATTATTTGCAGATATACATTCGTACGTTAATTTACTTTTATTCATAATATTTCCTTTTAACTTTAGTTTAAAATTTATTTACCAGTGTCGCCAAATTCCCGCTATTATATGTAGACAAGTCACTATTTCTAAAATTCTAATAGCCCACCATACCCAATTGGTATGTATTTCTACTTTCGCGGGTTTCATTATAATACTGCATCTTGTAATTCATGAATACGAAGTTCTACTATATTTTTTAAACTCCAACCCATCTGTTCTAAAGCTTTAACTACGCTAGAAAATTGTTCTTTTAATAACTTAATTTCTAATATCAATTCAGTTATTGTAATCACGTCTTGTTCCCCAGCTATATACGCTTGAATATCTCTCTGAGATAATTGTCTAGAATATTTTTCATTATATTTTTTCCATAATGGAGATATTATGGCTTCTTTTTTCTTCTCCAAAAATTCTTCTAAAGTCTTAAGTTCATTACACATCTCATCATATCTAGCAAGATGACCAGGCAAAGTTCTATTTACATGTTCTAATTTTTTACCTTCTATTTGAAATAGAGAAGGCACTTCTAAAAGAGCATCCTCATATTTTTTGATATAATTTAGAACATTTGCTAAATCTTGAGATGCTTCAGAAATTATAGACACATTTATTCCTCAGACGTTAGTTTAAATTCATTAAGTGTTTCCTGAATAGCTTTAATAGCCTTACGTTGCGAATTAACTACTGAACGTCTATAAATAACACATTCTTCACCTTTATCATTTGTTATAATGACTGGAGTGTTAATAATAAAACCACCATCAACAATTTCTATAGTAACACTTAAATTAATATCTCTTAAATTCATTTTATGTCTCCTTATTAAGTACGTCTATGA
This sequence comes from Candidatus Woesearchaeota archaeon, assembly GCA_038884715.1. GTDB lineage: Archaea > Nanobdellota > Nanobdellia > Woesearchaeales > UBA9642 > JAWABG01. The sequence continues at coordinate 3,262 of JAWABG010000025.1, forward strand.
CGTATTGGTTTATCTTCTACTGCTATTTCTTCTGTGTTTGTTTCACTAGATAACTCTGACATTAATTTTTCTACCGTTTTTTCTTCATCTTGAATACTTGGGTGTTGTAACATTTCTGCCACAATTTCTTGTGTTAAATTTTTAGCTTGAAATTTTATAATTTCGCCATTTGGTTTGGTGTATGAATACCATGCACCGCTTTTAGATACAATTTTAGCTTCTTCCATCATATCTAAAAATCCAGAAAATGGGTCCATACCACGATCATATGGAACTTCAATCTCAATCTTAGAACCAAGTTTAGCAAAACGAGATTTATAACATTCAACGCGCATGCGAATACCAATAACGTCAGTTCCTTCTTTAAGTTTAAGTTTAGTAATCAGCATAATCTGAGAAGCTGAGTATCTAATTGCATTATTAATAATCCAAACGCCTTCACCATTTAGAACATCTGTATTAGGATAAACTTGATGTGTGACAATAAAAGATACTGGCAATCTTTTAATACGCGAAACTGTTGTCTTAAGCATGTGCTTAGCTTGTTTAGCCCTCTGACCTTGATCTCCTTTTTGAACACCTGATACAAAATGATCATTTTCACTATCTGTTAACAACATGTCAATTGAATCTAAAAAAATAACCACTGGGGGTGCATCTATATTATCTTTACCATACTGTTTTTCATATGTTGTTAAAAATTCAGATAAAACTTTAACAACATCACTAAATAAAGTAACACCAGCATATAAAAGTTTTGATGGAGAAGTATCAATACCTATAGCCTCCATAAAATTTTTATCTAATGCATTTTCTGAATCCAAAACAACAATAAATGCACCATCATCTTGTGCACGTTTAAGAATATTACAACCCAAAAATGATTTACCAGAACCTGATGGGCCTGCTAAACAAGTAATTCTAGATTCTGGAATTCCTTTTAAAAAACTACCAGACATAACTTTATTAAGTGCATAATTACCCGTATTATACCACTTTTTTGGTGGACCAAAATCTGTTGATACTGTTTCTAATTTTTCCAACTGTTTAGAAACAGTTTTAATAAAATCCATTGAAATAATTGACATGTGATTACTCCTTTAATGTTGACAACATAATATTATATCCAGAATCTATATCTAAAATTGTTCCTGTAATTCCTCTTGACATATCACTTAATAAAAATATAGCAGCTTTAGATATTTCTTTTTGATCTGGTGCATAACGAAGAGGCGATATATATTTTAATGCATTTATTGATTTATTAACACTTATTTTAGAACTAGAAATTGTTTTAATTGGACCAGGTGATAATGCATTAACCCGTATTTTTTTATGTTCGCCTAATTCAAAAGCTAATTGTCTAACACTTGCATCTAAAGCAGATTTAGCAATACCCATAATATTATAACCAGGTCTTATTTTTCTACCACCAATATATGTTATAGTCAATATTGATCCATTATCATTCATTAATGGTAATATAGCTTTTGTTAAATTCACTAAACTCCACACCGACACTTTCATTGTTTCATTAAAATCATCCAATGATGTTTCAAAATATGGAGATTCAAAACATTTTTTTGGTGCTTTAGCTACAGAATGAACAACAAAATCTAATCCCCCAAAATCATTATATCTAATACCATTTTTTATAATTTCATAAATTTCAGAATCAGTAATATCTAAATGAAAACACCCAGAATTTGCCGTAGGAGATATATGATTTAAATCTGTTCTTAACCATTCAACATAATTTCTGCTTCTTTCTGAATGCCATGTAATAAATGTGTTTGCACCCTGATTAACACATTCTTTGGCGATTTGGTTACCAATACTCCATTTATTGGAGATACCGATAACCAACCCCCTTTTTCCAGATAAAATACCCATATTGGGCAAATTATTCACTCTTAGCTATATTCTTATTACGTAAACGTTCTAATACAGCTTGAGCTTTATTACTAATTGTTGGTTTAGTTTCCTGTACCGATGTAGTTTCAATAGATTCAGATTTTTCAGTTATAACTTTTGATGTTTGTTTTTGAATTGTCGATTTATCAGTTTCTGCTTCTGTCGTGTTATCACTATTATTTTCAAAATTAGAACCAGTTTGATCTGCCATTAACATAGCTTCTAATGTAGCACGATCAACATATTTAGTTCTATAATCTGCTAAATTAAATAATTCTAATGTCTCGATAACATCATCTGAAATGTCTGTTTGTTTTGGGGCAAAACTTGAAGTACCATAATCAGCCCATTTACCAGACTGAGTCTTTTTAATTCTAAAATTATACCCACCTTTTAAATCATATGGAATATTCTCTAGGTCGCCTGAAGAAAATGCTGATTGAATTTGTTTAAAAATTTTTGGGCCAAAATCAATAAGTTTAACTAATGGTTCATGATCATAATCAAATGGGCATTCGATAATTAAAACTTGACCTATATATGATTTCTTTTTATAATATTTTTTACCCATATCTTCGTTCTTTTCATCATAATACTTGCGAGAAAGTTCACAGATCGGACAACTTTCTCCATACATTGTTAAACATGGAACCTTTTTCTTTTCTCCATTTATAATTAATTCATGGGTTAAGTTTTCTACCAAAAAACCAAGTGGATTATCTTCATCTAAATCTGGAAGAAAACGAACAACAACTTGGGTATCATTCTCCATCTTCCAAAATGGAAAAAATTTTTTCCAATCTGAATTTTCGCCACCTGAGGTTTTTGAATTAAAGGCATTCTTGAGTTGATCTAATGATAATTTTATATTCATATAAAATCTCCTTACAAACAAAATAAACAAATTAAAAAAATAAATACTACAAACAGTTACTATAAACAAATATGTAGTTATCTACATAATATATTTATAGATACTGTTTAGAAAATAAAAATAAACTCTAAATACAACGGAAATTAACAACTTAGAGAATTTATTCTAATTATTATCAATAAAAAATAATGGTAAAATTTCCACTATTATTATTTTTTATTACAATTAAATACAATAACAAAATCCACATCATCTCCAATACGAGGATAAGAAATTTGATTCCACTGGCGCATAACGGCTTCCTCAGGAACGCGCTTATCAATACGTGTTTTCATACGTTCTAAAAGAGTCATTCTATCAATAGGAAATAAAATTGCTACAACCTTGAATCCTTTTGAATGAGCCATAACTGACCATTTATAACGTGACCTACGTGACACATTAGTATTGTCAGAAATTACATGATTAAATTTACTAAGAATATATTTAAATTCTTTTTCCGCAAAATTATTAAACTGAGATTGATTTTCAATAGCAATAGAAAAAGCTTGACGATAAAATTCAATATCATCAAGTTGTTCCCAATTTTCAATCTTTGTTTTAGCAAATTCGAGACGACAGGTGTCTAGTGAGAATACCCCAATTCCATCACTATTCATATTAGTAAATGTTGATTTACCAGATCCCGATGCACCAACAAGAAGATATAAAAATTTTTCGTGTTCAAAAATCGAATCAAGTTGTTCTGGTTTAATTTTTTCAAAAGCAATTCGCCATTCATGAAAGTGTTTTAATTTTTCTTCTTGGTTGTCAGAAATCCGACCATGTTGATCTGATTCTAAACAATCAAAATATGAAATCTCTTCGTCAGAGCCTAATGTGTAATTAATAGCCGTACGCATTTTTATTAGCATTTTTTGATTTGCTTTGATGAAGGGTAAATGATTCTCAATAATAAAACCAATTTTAAAAATATCATGAAAAACTAAACAAGGAAAAATCTGCTCGATAAAATTCCAATTTGAAACAGCATAATCTTCCCAAAGACGCGCAGAAATTTGTTCATGACCAGCAAAAATAAAATAATTACCACGATCTTCACGATATTTTTCAATCTTAGCCGCCGGTTTTCCAGTATCATGGAACATTATTGCAAGAAAAGTGAGCACTTGTTGACGTTCGGAACGAGATGACATAAGATTATCACGATAAAAACGATATACCATCATCGTATGTTCAGCGACATTATCTTCACGATGCCATGGAGAATTTTCTTGACATGCCGCCATATCCGACCAAAGTTTAGTTTTTTGGAATTCTACAAGGAACTTTTGAAATCGTGTAGTATGTGTCATATTGCTTTAATAATTTATTACGTATTAAAATATTATAACATTTTTATCATTACATGTGAATATTTTTATAATAAAAAGTTTGAATCAATTATTTTTTATTTTTCCGTATTTAATTATTGATTTAAGACAACCTTTAAAAGGATGATAATCATTAACCTCAATTTTTTCAACTATGCCTGTGATAGTGACCATTTCACCTTTTTTCATTTTACCTGGGGTACTAAACCATACAACAATTTTATTATCTTTAGTTTTCATTGTGTAGATGGAACGAGCACCACTATCGTAATAGTTAAATGATTTTCCTTGAAAGTTTTTAACGTTAATAACCTCCGCATAAAAGGTAACACGCTCACCAATTTTTCCAATTGATTCATGAATAATTTTTTCTTTTTGTTTATTTTCGTAAATAATTTTATCTCGTTCTTTAATATATGAATTAACGGCTGCAGCAATGAAACTAAAATGATGCATTTTAACATTATTAAGTTTTACTAATTGTTTTAGATTAAAAATAAAATCAGAATTATTTTCGTGATTATTTATCCATTTAATAGTTTCTTCAGCAGTAATTTTATCTTCTTCGAGTCGAGTCACTTTATAAAGACGTTTAAATTCTTCATTTCCATTTTTTTGACGTAAAATATTAATAGGATTAAGATTTCCTTGAATAATAGAAGAAGTGGTTATTCCAAAAAAACCATTTTTTACTGAAGTCTTAGATATAAAACCACGCTCTCGAATAGCCGCAGCCGCCCAAACAAAAATTTCATCTCTAAAATATGTTGGAATAACTTGATAATTACGTTCATTACAGCTTCTTTCAATTTTATCTAAATCTTCTTCAAGATGATTAATCCATTGAGCATATGCAGCAACACGTTCTGGACTAATATGACCAAAAAAATCTTTTAAACATGAACGACCAACCTGTTTGGTATCACCATTTTTTTCAACAATGAACGTATCTTTACGATAAATGTTCTTACCACAATGATCACATTTTGTACTAACATCATGATACTTATGTGGTATGGTTTTACCTGGAACAGAACGAAGAATATTAACAATATCACCTTTATCATTAAGATTATGATCAATGATTCCAATAAAATTCCATCCTTCAAGTTTAGGAGCGGATCCACTTACTTCAATTTCAAAAAATGTTTCAAAGCTATTAGTGTTGTTTCCATCTTCATCTTTGATTGGTTCAAGAATAGTATTAACTATTTTGAAATTAATGGGTTTAGAATTGAGTTTTTTCGAGCGTTCGATGAGTTTATTTAATTTCTTTTCAAAGAACTTCATATTCCCTTCAGGAATTTTAAAGGTCTTTATTTTAAATTCTTCAGCTGATTGACTCATAAATCCTCAATAAGTAGTCATCTAATAGAGAGAGTAGTCATCTAATTTTTAGAATATTATAACATATTAGTTAATAACTGTAAATAAGTAAATTTATTCTTATTTATTGTTTTTATTATCTTTTTTTAAACTTTTTTATAAGTCCTTTTGAAAACATTTTTTTCTATCCTATATGGTTTAGACCCATTTTTATCTGTTGATGCTATCATATCACCCGGATTAGCTATCATTTCTTCACCCCACGAAGCAATAAACTTTAAATTTTCTTTATTTTTAAATGCCCAACATTCACCTATTGACTTTGCTGTTTTATCATCAATAATTTCATACCGTTTTTTGAAGGTCTTATCATCAATTATATAATCTTCACCCTCTGATCCTGTTAATATCCAAGAATTTTCTTTTGATACATTTTGAGTTTCTTTTTTACCATGAATAATAGTATCTATCTTTTCACCAATTTTAGCTTTTCTGTACTTAAACACACCAAACTTTTTATAATGTCCAACATTATTATTTTCTTTTTCTTTAAGAAACATTTCTTCTAAATCTTTAAGTGATATTTTTTTATAAATGTCTTTTGAAAATTCTTGCAATAATTTCATTATTGTTTTTTCTTACGTGGTTTTTTAGGAGTATTAGAGTTTTTATTAATAGTTAATAATTTCTTTACTTTTTTAGATTTTTCTTCTTTAGGAACTTCAATATTAAGATTATCTATAATTTTTGTTTTTAATTCATCATTTTTTTTATTAATTTCTTCTTGTTGAATATCATTTTTTTTAATAATTTCTTCTTGTTGAATATCATTTTTTTTAATAATTTCTTCTTGTTGAATATCATTTTTTTTAATAATTTCTTCTTGTTGAATATCATTTTTTTCAACTATTAACTCTTTTAATGATACTGGTCTAAATTCATATTTAGATTCAGCTATGTTTTCATTAAAGCCTAAAATAGATAATATTTTTTTAAAAAATCCCATATAACTCTCCTTAATGTTCATTATAATGTATTTTGATATACCCTTTATCACCTAATGTTTATTATAATAAACTTATAATAAACGTTAATAATACTATATTATATTAATAATTTTATTTATTAAGATATCGCAAAAGGTATTGGTTGTTCTTCATTATCTACAGTTTCAGAAAATGGATCATAATGATTTTCATTGAAATGATATACTATATCATGAGCTTTTTGATCATATTCTGCCATACGTTTTATTAATTGCATAATAATTAACATAGCAGAAATTAAATCATCTGTTGCACCAGTTTTAGCTGCATAACTACCGCCAGATGAAATATAATTCTTCATTTCAAAGAGTAAAATATTTGAATTAACCTTAATGTTATTTTTTATTTTTTCTATTAATGATTTTAATTGAAGACAAGAAATAATCTTATTTTTTCCTGTTGTCACCATTCCTAGATGTTTACCTGATTGATCAGTTGAAATCAATTCTGCATATTCAGGCGGTTTATCATCAACATTATAAAGAGCGGCAAAAGCCTCTCCTAATCCATTATTTTCAAATGACCATATAACTTCAGACCTTTTTCCATTTTTGTCTGGGTGAGTTAGTTTATTTAGAAGTCGTTTTACTTTATCATAAAACCGATGTGTTAAAATATCATCTGTTCTATATTCTGCAACCTGTTCTAAACTTGGAAATTCTATTACTTCTATAGTAGAAAAATCATTTCCTGTACCTTTACATATATCAATACCAACTAAATATGTTTTTCCATATCCACCAATATTTTCTTTCCAATATGAAATGCCTTCATCAATCATTACTGGTAAACTGCCGTTTAAAGAATTTAATTTTATAGAATTAAATAATAAAGCGTCAGAGGATAAAAATTCATTTTCGCATTCTTGTCTAAATTGTAATTCACCAAGTTTTGCATTCATTTCATCTGCCCATTTTTGATCTCTATCTGGATGTCTATTCCATTTAACTTCAATATTAGCAAATGAATTTAATTTAGCTATAGATCCTCTCCATAAATTAGCAAATAAATCAGTGTCACCATTTGGTGTTGATGAAATAATACAAGAACCACCAGTTGCTAATGTTGGCGCTATTGATGACCATAAATTTGTCTGGATTCTTGGATTAATAAAAGCAAACTCATCTAAATATAAAAATGATATTGAATATCCTCGTCCAGTTTTTTCTGTAGTTGCAGAAGAAATAATTTGAGATCCATTATCAAATTTCATTGAATGTCTATTATACCAAACTATCCCAGGTTTTAACCAATCAGGTAATTCTTCATATGCGTATTTAATTCTATCTTGAATATCTATAGCATGTGAATTGTCTTTCGATGCTATTAATATAGTTTTATTTTCATTGAATGCAGCATACCATAAAAGATATATAGCAATAGTAGTCGTTTTACCCATTTGTCTTGCGGTAAGAATTATAGAATCTTTATTATTATGAATACAATTTATTATTTCTTCTTGATAATCATATAACTCAAATGTTACAGAACCTTTAACTGGGTGCTGTATTTTTATATAATTTTTTATAAAATAAATGGGATCTTTAGAACAATGAATTAACTTTTGCACTCTTTCTGGAGTAAATTCTGTTTCACTATGAGCTTTTTTTAGGAATATATTACCTTTTGCTGGCATTTGATAAAAATTAAATAATTAATAATTTTTATTTATGATAAATTTAGAATAAGATTTCTATTTTATTTAATATTTTTAAACAAAAAATTTTTAATTTCTTTTATTGTTTCATCAGATTGAAGGATTTCAAAATGATTAGCATTTATTTCTATATAAGTAGGACCTTTTAATGCTTTTTGACTGGAAATGGTGACTATTCCATCATTTTTTTCTTTTACTGTTGGTAAATTACCAGCAATTGAAACTAATGATAATGTTGGAACACTAATGCCTAACCGTAATAAACTCTCTATAAATTCGCTTTTAGTACTTATGCCTTTTAGAATTTTATATTCTGGAAACATATATCTTAAAAGATTCGCATGAATACTTCCACCTAATGGACTAGATATAGTTACTATTTTATCTATCAATATTTTTTTATTAGCCTCAGGAAATTTTGCTTCATGAGATAATAAAATGGAAATAATACCACCTAAACTATGTCCAATTAAATTTATTTCTCTATGTTCTGGAAGTTTTTCCCAAACATAATGTAGTATTTCATCTAATGATGTTTTGCTATCATAATCAATAAAGTAAGCTTTATGTTTAGGCAATTTATCAACAATTCTATTAAATGATATTGATGAACAATTTGCACCATGAATATACCAAATCTCTTTCATTTTATTCTCTTTCTAATATTATTGCCGAACATTTACCACCAAAACCAAATGACGTTTTAAGACAATATTTAATATCTAAAATAGTATTTTCTGTACAAATTTTTAATTTATCCGTCATTGGATCAATTACCCTCGCTGATTTAATTATCAATGAATTATTCATTGATAATATAGACATTATTAACTCTGATATACCAGAAGCCGCAGTTAAATGACCAATATATCCCTTAAATGCGTTAACTAAACTATTAGGAAAAAGTTCATTAAGAACCATATATTCTATTTTATCACCAATATATGTTCCTGTGGCATGTGCATTTATATATGGAATATCTTTATACGTTAAATTTGATTTCTTTAATGCCATATCAATTACTTTAAAAATTCCATCTCCAGTTTTTGATGGTGATGTTGGATGATATTTATCAGTACCAAAACCAATGCCTTTTATTGTTGCATATATACGAGCACCTCTATTCTTCGCATTTGATTTTTTCTCTAATATTATAAAACCACCACCATCTCCAACAGCCATACCTGTTCTATTATTATCTAATGGTACACATCTATCATATGATAATGCTCCCAACATTTTATATTTATGAATTGATATTGGGTTTGAGTTAATATCACATGCGCCAATAATAGCATAATCAATATCACCTGCTAATATCATTTTAGTTGCATAATCTATACTCATTATTGATGATGCACAAGCATATGTTAATGTCATATTTGGCCCAATTAAATCATACATCCCAGATAAAAGACCACCAACAAAATCTTGTTCAGCAGACATGATATAACGTGCATCGTATTTTCTATCATTACTTATTAAATGTTTTATTCGTAATATTCGTTCTATGCTTTCTGTTGTAATAGTAGAAAAAAATATAGCACCATTTTTATTATTTTTTACATCTATTCCTGAATTTTTAATTGCTTCATTAGCTAAATATATGGCAGATAAGGTATTTTTTCCAAAAAAGTTATTACTAATAAATTTGTTTTTTGATTCTAAAATTATTTTATCAGTAAGATTATACTCAAAAGCTTTAGTAATATCTGAAATAGATGGATATTCTAATGGATTATAATTTTTTATAAAATCAAATGTATCTTTATTTTGACAAAGATTCAACCATACCTCTGGTGGTGTTGAACCCATACTATTTAATATAGAAATTCCAGTTATTACTAGTTCTTCACACATAAAAATAAGTATTATTAAATAATTATTTATTTAATAATAATATAATATTTAAAAATATTAATTAAATTAACTTCTATACCAACCGTCTATTTTTTTCTGAAGAGTTTCTTTTGAAAATATTGATGGTATTAAATATTTTTCATTTTTATCTTTTAGTTTTTGTATAGTTCTATTTCCTACTGGATTAGCTATTTTGGAGGTATAAAATTTATTGACCTTTTTAAAGGCTTTAAGAAGTATATCATTTGTTAATTCATTTTCATCGTTATTAATTTCTTCAAAAAAAGAAAATTTTCCTTTGAAATATTCTTTATTTTCTTGGGAAATCTTATATGTTCTTTTTATAAAATTTTCATCAACTATTCTATTAATTTTCTTAGCTCTTTCTTTTGCTCGTTTTAAAGCAGTTTTTAATGAAGTATTAATAAAAATAAGACCAACATCATATCCTAATGATTCAAGAATACCTGCACGAGATAAGATATTAGAGGTATCATTTGAAGTTCCATCAATGAATAATGGTAACATACCATTTAAATAATGAAATAATTGAGATTTTGTTATCCTTTGAACATCTTTTTTCATTGAAGGCCAAGTTAATATATTTGCCGGTTGGTTAGTTTTTTTTGATATAAATTCTGTTGCTTTATCAGTGTTAACAACTAATGGTGATATATAACCTTTTAATTGGCTAATAGTATAACTTTTACCAGCACCAGGAACGCCTACAACAAAAATAGCCTTAAGAATGCCTTTATCTATAATACTTTCATTAATATACTGTTTAAAGGTTATCCCCATTTAAAAATTCCTTAAATGAAATCATAAAACATTATTCACCTTTATCAAACTTTTTATCATCTTGTATCATCATCTTTAATATGTCATTACGATCAGCTACTATTAGATTATTATTAATAGTTTTTGCACCCGCGCTATTAGCATATGGAACAAACCCTGCTTGGCCTCGACGAGCTCTTTCACTCTTTACTTTTGATTTGACTGCCATTGCATTCAATGCAATGTTAAGATACGTCGCAGCCACTTCTGCAGTTCTCGCGGCATATCGTGGGTCAACTATTTCTACCATTTCTGTTTGTGAATTAAACGCTGTTAATGCTTTATCGTAAACTGTGTCTATATTCTTATCTATAGCTATATCTTCTTCATCTTTTGGTGGTGATTCAACATGAACAACTTCTGTTGGTGCAACTATAGTAGGTAATGTTTCTGACATTGTTTCTTCAAATTTTTCTTTATTATTGAAAAATTCACCTTCTTCTATATTAAGAATTGTTTCTAATGGGTGCGTTTTATAATTTTCCATAATTTTATCTTTCAATATCTATTTATTTTCATTTAAACATTTAGTGAACTAGTTGTTATATCAAAGATATAGAATCTTTTGCAAACACCTTTTTCAGATTTCATAAGTACCTTCTTGCTTCAATGATCGGTCATTGAACAGCCAAAACATTCAAGTCTGACTCAATCTCGGCACCTGTAAATTCCTGGCTGGTTCTTGCCCATTTATACTTAATATTTATATGTTTTTATTAAAAAGTACAAAAGCTTCAATGAAAATAGATAAAGGTTGAGAGTAATTAATTCATATGC
>JAWABG010000026.1:0-14867 GCA_038884715.1 Candidatus Woesearchaeota archaeon
ATTATCGCAAGTAATTACAGGTAAACCAAGTGCACAAGCTTCATTAACTACTACACCCCAACCATCTTTTTTTGTAGGGAATAGCAACATTTTTGCATAACTCATAATAATAGGAATTTTGATTGGTTGAACAAATCCAGCAGAATAATATTTCACTTTATGTTTTTCTAACAACTCTAACGAAGGTTTTAAAAGTGGACCATCACCTAATAATAATACTGAAAAATCATTTATTCTTAAATTCAATTCTTTACAAACATCTATAAAGAAAAAAGGCATTTTTCTCTCAATAAATTGACCAGAAAATACCACATGATATTTTTTTTCATTTGTTATATGTTTAGCGTATTGCTTATTATCAATTACATATGGCACAATTGTAATTTTTTTTTCAGGAATTTTATATATTGTTATCAAGTTACTTTTACCCTTTTTAGATACGGGTAAAAATCCATCCGTAGATTTATAAATTAGTTTTCGTAAAATTTTATGATAAAAGCGAAAATTAGATTCTGTTAAATACCAGGCATCTGTGTTAATAAAATGTTTTTTTTTCTTTATTCTTGCATAAAGTATTGATAGCAACATGGTCGGATAAAATCCACCAGTGATTATATATTCTGGTGAAAATATTTTTAATTTATTAATTATATCTTTATTAAAGTAAATATATTTACTAAATATATCTAAAGTATTTTTCTTTAAATACAAATGATTATGATCTAAGTTATTTACTATCCATTTTCTATTTGGTTCATTATTAGCACAATATAAAACTAATAAATTATCGCCTAAAATCTTATTAAGTTCATTAAAATATGTTACTCTATATGGAGACGGTATATTAGTAACAATTGCAATTCTTGCTTTTATTATATTTTTTTTTTTCAATGTATTCATATAAATAATGTAGTTTTATTATTCTTTTAATTATTCTCTTAAACCGAAAGATGTACTTAATTATTTGATTATAATTGTAAGGTACTATCTTAGATATCTTCAGTCTTTGATAAGAATTCCTTAATTCATATTCTATTTCTTTTTTAACTATAATATTCCAATTACTAAATCTTTGTGAAGTAATAGTAAAATCCTGCTTTCTAAAATTTGCAAGTGGTTCATCTAAAAAAAATATATTTTTACCTATAACAATTCTTGATATAAATTCACCATCCATATTGCACTTAAAAGACTCATTTAATAATTCATTTTGAGTTATGCAGTCTTTTCTCCAAAAAAAAGAATTTGAAGTAAAACAATTTGCAAAACCAGAAAAACAGCATTCTAAAAAGTTATAATTTAAATTCCGTTTCCTAAAAATGAACAATCCTTTTTTATCAACAACATTAACATTACCATATAAAATATCAATATTATTATTTTTAATAAAGATATCAATTATTTTAGAAAATATTGAGGGACAATAATAATCATCAGAATTAATCCATCCTATAATATCCCCAGTTGCTGCTTTCAATCCTACATTAATAGCGGGAGTTTGGCCTCTGTTTTCTTGTTTAATTAATTTAATCTTACCAGGATATTTTTCTTGATAATTTTTTATTATTTCTACTGAATTATCAGTCGAACCATCATCAACAATAATATGCTCTATATTCTCATAGTCTTGCGTAACAACACTTTCAATAGTCTGAGCAATATATTTTGCATAATTGTAGTTTGGTGTAATAATAGATATTTTCATTTACTTGAATAATAACCACTATATGCTAAAATTAAATAAGGTGGATTAGTAAATGGATTTTGTCCCATTGCAGTAGCTAAAATGGCCAATAAAAAAATAATTGAATAATACTTATTAATTTTATTTATTCTTGATTTTTTATACACGAATACAAAAAGATAATAAAAAAAATAACTCCAAATTATTATTCCATAACGAGAGGCAAAACCTATTATTCCAAGATAGCTATTACTATAACCAATTTCTTTTTCAAGTGGAGTAAGATACCTTGATTCTTTATGAATACCCCTACCCCATAATGGATTTTCTTTTATTATATCTAAATCTATTCTTGCACTCAAAAAACGACCAAGACGGCTTGGATTAGGATTGATTTCGTAGACATATAATTCATCTTCATAATATTTATTTACTTTTTCTAACATAAATGGCAATTGAATTATAGCCAAATAAAACAGTACAGCTGTTATTGGGAATAAAATTAATTTGTACCTCTTTTGTGAGAATAAAAATGATGTTCCTGTTAAATAAATACCTAATGCTGCATAACCTGCAGTTGAATTGGTTGATAATAATGATATTATAAAAACTATATTTTTTTTATTAAATATATTTTTTGAATATATAGTATTAAAAAATAATGCCAATATTAGCAAACAAGAGAACACTCCACCCTCCGCGGTGAAGCCAGCATTTTTCATTAGCCCCAAAATGTCAGTTGGTCTCTTATGTTCAAGATTATATATAATTAAACTCTCATTATTTTCTGGGTCTAAGTGTAAAGACGAAGAAATATTTATTAACAGGGCAGTGAAACTATCGGAAATATTCTGTAGTGACCATAAAATTAATGAGATTATTGAAAAAAAATAAACTATGTTTATATAATAGCGCCAATATTCGTAACCTATAATCCTAATAATAAAATATGGCATTAGGAAAGTTAAGAAAACACCTATATAACTACTAGTTGTAAATGCACCAAAGGCAAAAAATTGTGCAATTGCAACAAAGTTTAATAAAGTAATAATCCAAAAAAATAAATTATCAAACTTTAATCGTGAGTTAATAAATAAGTATATAATAATTGTTGTAAATAATATATGAAATATATCATAATAACCAAAAGTAGGATTTAATAGTGCAACTGAAAGATAAGTTAGAAAATATTCTTTCTTATTATCTCTAAAACTTAGATTATCTATTAAATCAGATCTTGTAGTCATGATGAAATTAATTCTTGATAAATGTTATAAATTTCTTTACCGAAACTGTTAATGTCGCACATTTTTTTGACCTTTTTATAACCATATTCCCCCATTTGAATTCTCAACTCTGGATTATTAATTAAAGTAATTATTTTTTCTGATAAACTTTTATAATCTCGTGGTGGTACTAAAAAGCCAGTTTTATTATTTTCAATGTAGAATTCTGAATTACCGGTTGCTACAATTGGTTTGGATAATGCCATTGCTTCAATTATATCCCTTCCCCAAGGGTCAGCCTGAAGCGATGGCCTCACAACTATATCTAAATCCGAAATATAATTTAGGGGATTATTAGTGTATGGTACCAATATAATAGAATCAGATAGCTCATTTTGTCTAATAAAGTTTATGACTCTATCCTCATAGTTATTAGGCAATACTATTTTTTTTATTAATTTTTTCCAGAATGGGGATAATTTTATTCCAATAATTACAAACTTAAATTCGTTTTTTATGTTTTTTTTTCTCATTTCAAGTAAAGCCTTTAAAAAATCCAAATGTCCTTTTTGCTCGGAAAAATGAGATAACATTCCTATTAAAATTACTTTACTATTAATATTATATTTTTTTCTTAATTCAGGTGCAATAGTTGACAAAGTACTAAAGTCGAAAGGATTTGGAATAATTACGGCTTTATTAGTATGCTTAAAATATTCATATTCATTATCACTAATACAAATTATTTTATCAACGAAGCTTGTAATTTCTTCTATTATATATTTTTGTAACTTGCCATCATCGTACTTAGGGATCAATTCTCTAGCATGCAAAATTATTTTTACATTAGAAATTTTTTCCTTTACTATTCTAGGTATATGTGCAAAAACCGAACTATTAATATGTAAAATATCAATTTCATTTTTTTTTATAGTTTCTAAAAAATATTCATAATTCCATTTAGAAATTCGATTAAATGCTTTTTCATAACTTTCAAAAGAAACTTGATTGTTAGAAATTGTAGGTATATATATTCTTTTTAGTAAGATTGTTTCTTGCTTAATACTATTTGCGATTTCTTTTGCACCAATAGACTTGGTGATTACTACTTTCTTGATATTATGGTTTTGTAATGATTTTAACATCAATTGTAGACTTCGAGTTGCACCGCCATAAAATATCCCATGCATTAAATAGCATACATTAAACATAAAATCTGATAACTTTTGATTTAAAATAACCTAGAAATTGAATTATTTTATTCCAAGAAGGATAATTATAATGTAATATAGGTGGATTATTCATAATATCATTAAATTCTTCTTCATCAAAATCCAACTTTTTCAAAAAATATTCTTTATCTATAAAAAACTTTTCTTTATCATATAAAGGCTTACTAAGTTCTTTCAATGCCTCATTGCGAGTAATTTGTTTTGAGCAAATTAAACTTGATAAATGAGCTTTCCTTTTATCCACATTAAATTTTGTAGGAAGTATATAGGCTTGATAATATTCTGTTATTTTAGATTCATGATGCTTAGCGCCGTATTGCCTCCAATCTAGTTCTTTCTCTAAAGTTTCAACTGCAGATTTTTTATTATATTCTACTAAATCTAATATATTAACTGAAGTCGAATTATCTAAAAAACGATAATATATGTATTCCCATAAATTGAAAAGCGGATAAGTTTTTAATTTCAGACTATTTCCGAACTTTTTATAAATACTTAAAATGTTTAAAGAATCATATTTAGGTGAATACAACCATGATGATGGCATTATAGATTCAGCCGCTAAATTAAAACCAATTAAAAAGTATTTTTGTTTATATCTCTTCATTATTCTATAAATTGCAACCACTATCGCATTATCGGAAAGTACTTCTAAATCAATTACTGATGATTTTAGGTAAGCCTTTTGAAGTTCCTTAAACTCTTCCCAATCTATTACATAAGTAATCAAGTCTATTCCTAATTTATTAACTATATTTTCAATATTCATAACAGCAAGCTCGGAGTTCCACCCGTTATCAACATGGATAGCCAAGGGTCTGAGACCTAGTTCTTTTACGACAATATAAGCTAAATAACTACTATCAACACCCCCACTCAAACCTATTACACAATCATATTTTTTGTTTTTACCTTCACTTTTAATTTTTTCGACAATTTTTTCTAATTTTTTTTTCTTCTCCAAAGGGTCAATAAAATAAATTTCATTCAATCTTTTTATAGCATTTGTACAATGGTTGCAAAACCCATTTTCGTCAAAAACAATATCGGGATCCGTTGTATCCATAACGCATCTTTTACAAATTTGATATTCTCTTTCCATCATACCTCACTTAATAGTTTTTTTAATTCATCATATGAAGGATAACTTATTAAAACGGCTCTATACACACCTTGAAATACAAACATTGCCCCTGCAGAAACCGCATCAGCTCCAGATTTTATAGCTTCTACAAAATGATGAATTTTTCCAGCCCCGCCTGAAGCAATAAACGGTACATTAATTAATTTAGAATATTTTTTTATCAATTCAGTATCATATCCTTGCATTGTTCCATCACGGTCTATATTGTTCATGTAAATCTCCCCACAACCATTTTCAACAGCCTTGATAATATGTTCTTCTATAGATATTTTTTGTTTTACATTACCTGAATTAGAATACAAATTGTATTTACCCCATAAATCCTTTTTTACATCAATTGCCGAAACAATACTTTGTCTCCCAAATATTTCCGCAGCTTCCTTTATTAAATTATAATTATTATAAGCTGCGGAGTTAATTATCACTTTTTCTATACCGAGTTTTATTAAACATTCTATTTGCTTAATATTATTTATTCCTCCACCATAACCAATTGGCATAAATGCTTCAGACACAATTTCCTCAATTTTTTTGTAGTTTGGTTCTCTTTTATCTATAGTTGCAGTAATATCCAATAATATTAATTCGTCAACTTCTTTTTCGTTGAAAATCTTCACTGCGTTAATCGGGTCACCAATATATACTGGGTCCTTAAATCTGGTTGTTTTAAACAAACAATTATTTTTTAATAATAATGTAGGAATAACCCGGTGGCGCAACATTAAAAATTTTCAATAAAGTTCTTTAGTAGATGCATACCAAATTTATGACTTTTCTCAGGGTGAAATTGAACACCCATAATATTTCCCTTGGCAAAAGCGGAAACAAATGAAATTCCATATTTCGTAGTTGTTAAAATATCTTCCTCACGATTACATTTTACATAATAAGAGTGTACAAAATAAAAACGTATTTCTTGTTTCATATCTTTAATTAAAGGATGAGATTTTCGCACTTCTACACTATTCCATCCCATATGAGGTATTTTTAGTGCTAAATTATCATTAAAATTAAACTTTTTAACTTCTGCATCAATTAACGATAATCCCTTTTCTATCCCTTCTTCACTTCTATTAGCCATTAATTGCATACCAAGACAAATTCCAAGTATTGGTATCTTTTTGACTAAGACACATTCGATAATATCATCAACCAAGTTGAATTCTCTTAATTTTTTTATTCCAATATCAAAAGCACCTACACCGGGTAAAATAATTTTTTGTGCATCTCGTATTTTATTAACATCATTTGTTACTTCTGCTAAGTATCCTATTCTTTTCAACATATTAACAATTGAACCGATATTACCCACATTGTAATCAATAATACAAATATTCATATAAATACATTTCTAAATTATCTTAAACGAAGATTTCAAAATTTTTACCAACATTTAACTTTAATTCTTACTTCTTAATTGCATTTATCTTAATTTTTTTACTATATCAGGAGTATTTAATAAAATAATTTTATTCCATGTCTTTATTATTCTTTTATAACTCTCAAATAATTGACCTACCTTATCTCTAATATACTAACTTTCTTAGTGAAAAATTATTAGCTCAAGAAGATTTTTTTAGCAAAACCATCATTATATCTCATAGAACTAATTCAACTTCTACTAAAATAATACTGCTAAAATATGAACCGATAATCTTCCTTAAGTAAATATCCATCACCGCTAACAGATAAAATAATCCTTCTTAAAACCATAGGCATGTTATGTATTCTATCCGAATATAATTTTTCTTTTCTTATTGAAATTTACATTAGAATATTTAGAATTGCTTTTACTTTTAGTTTAGAACATTTTTACCAGGCACTTTTGTTTTGTCCTTTGCTAAAATTATTTATTCTCATGAATCTACAAATTCTCTATTTTTGTTATATTATAATTTGGTTTTATCAGTGTAATGTATATTATCAAAAATTCATATGTAATTCTACTTCAGGTGCAATGTAATCTAATTATTTCAGGCGACCTAGGCTCCTCTATTGTCTTTAAAAATTTTTCTCTTAGGAAATTTATCGTCCCCCTAAATATTAACTGATTGTAATTTACATAGTAATTTTACAACTTATTGTTTTTATCTGTTTTAAGGATATAGCTTTTCTATTAATCCATTTTAATCTATCCAATATCTTCTTTAAAAATATCAGTTTCAACTTTAAGTACTTAAAAACTTTTTAATTATCTTAAGTTAATATTTTTACCACATTATCTTACCTTACATGTAAACCTCTAAAGTTTTCTGGAAGGAATTTTTTAGCTCAAAATGAATTATCATTTACTCAAAGTTCTTTTTACTATTTAGACTATATTTTACTATACTTATAGTATCATTTTTTCTATTGTTATACTAAATTCTTTATTGTATCAGTTTTTTTAAAATATTTAAATTGTATTTTTTGCTCTAGTAGTACATTTTTTTGTATTAATTTATTAAATCTTGGTTAGATTATTCACTTAAGCAATAATTTTTTAAAGATCGTTAAAATTCTAGCATTTGTTTAACAGTAATTTATCTTTAACTATTTTCAAATACATTTACCCAACTTTGAATATTATACTCCCAAGAGGAAAATTTATAAACTTTGTCTACATTTTCATTGAACTTTTTACTATATGAATCAAAATTCAAAGAAATATCATAAAGTTTTGCGGACAAATTATCAAATGAAACAAATTCTATATGTATCCCATTATCTGTATAAACTTTATAAGGAAGCCAGTCTCCACAAACTACAATATTACCTGCAAATAAATGCTCTTGTATAGAAGCATTAAGATCATCGGTCATTTGCATATTTATAGCTATATCTGTTACTAATCTTAATCTTGCAATATCTAAATCTGAGATATAATTAATTAATATCAAATATTTTACTGAAAACGAATTTAATAGCGATCTCACTTCTTCTATATAATTTTTTTTATCTTCTCTGTAAGTCATAGGTAATAACAGATAAATTTTTTTAAAAAATTTTTCTTTTAATTCTTTGATTTTCTGGATAATCTTTGTATGTTGTTGAAAGATGCTTGCATTATAACCTACTGTAATTACAATATAATCTTCTGGAATATTGAAATACTGACGAATATTTTTTTTATCTTCATTATTTCGAATAAACTTTATCTTATCTATAATATCAATTCCCCATCTTACAACTGATAATTTACTTTGATAATTTCTTCTATAAGTAGCTAGATAATAATTGTTAAAAGTTTTTAGAAAATACTCACTAGCAAAAAGTATTTTGTCGACATAATCATATACTTTTAATTGTTTAAATTCAGTATTTTTATTAAACCGATCACGATAAAAATCAGAACCCCACATATTTAAGATTAATTTCCCTCCAATAATTTTCAATTCTTTAAGAAAGTGTGAATAAATTTTTGACGCATAATGTAAATTCACCACATCGTATTTAGTTTCCAATTTTTTAATAAAATTTTTTGTAATAACTATTCTTAAATATTTTCTCATTAATGGTATTTTAAAAAATAGAGGATGTATTTTATTCTTAGTATCTATATAACAAACATTATTTGTTTTTATAAAATAAAAATTACCTATATCTAAGATATCAACATTATAATTTAGGGATAATAATCTTTCAACTAAATTAGGGATATAGGGTTTTGACCCTTCATAGTTACAAACAATTAGTATTCTCATTTTTTTAATGAAGCTATTACAAATATGCGTTCTTGAAAATAACTTATTTTCTTACCAAACTGTCCAATAACCTCTATAATATATTCATTAGCTGTAAGCAAATGAACTAAATCATCTATTGAATAATGTTTAATTACAGTATTGTCAGGTGTATAATTCTCATCTTTTAATTGCTTATAATATTCATCAAAATCCTTATTTGGTGTAATAATATAAATTTTTCCTTTTTCCATCAGTATAAGTTTAATATTTTGCAACATTTCATTATTATTTTTAATATGAGCAAAAGAGTGCATAAAATAAATTTTATCAAATTTTATACCTATATCAATTTTGTTAATAAACCACTCTGGTATTATGTCATCATCAAAAAATACATTAACATCGTAGCCATAATAATTAGCATTTGTTATGCTTTTTAGTAAATTCAAACAAAAACCGGTACCACATCCATAATCTAAAATGTTTTCACCCTTTTTTGGTTTTAATAATAACTCAAGAAAATTAACTTCAGAAATATATTTTTCCGAAATGTTCCATTTCTTCAAACGTTCAACATATTCTAAATCACTTTTCTTCATCAAAAATACTCCTTAAAGAGTTACAAATATATTTAACTGAATTGTAGTCTAAACGCGAATACATCGGCAAAGTAATCAAATTATCTGCAACATACTCCGTTTTAGGCAAGTTAGATGGATAATCCTTATAAATTCTAAACCTATGAACAGCAGGATAATGAACACTTGTTTGTATTCCTGTTTCTCCTAATTTATTACGGATATAATCTCTTTTCTCTGCGTTCGAATTTTTTAAGACTATTGGGAAAATGTAATTAGATGAAAATTCTTTGTAGTCCTTAAATGTAAGAATAATATTATCATTTTTACTTAATTCTTCAATATACCAGTTTCTTACTTGCTGCCGTTTTAATAAATCATCTTTCAATTTTTTAAGTTGTACAATACCAATTGTGGCTCTTAGATCATCCATTCTGTAATTGTATCCAAGTTCTACAACATCATAAGATGTGGTATGTCCTTTTGCTCTGTCATAAGAGAGTGAGGTCATTCCATGGGACCTAAGAAGCTTTGCCTTTTCATAATAATCTTTATTATTTGTAACTAACATTCCTCCTTCACCAATACTGATATTTTTATTAGAAAAGAAACTAAAGCAACCAACATTTCCAATTGTACCTAATTTTTTACCATTTAATTCGGATAGCGGAGCATGACAAGCATCTTCGATAACTTTAAGATTATGTTTTTGAGCAATATTCATAATCCTTTCCATATCACAAGCAAAACCTCCATAGTGCATAACCACTATTGCCTTAGTCTTTTCACTAATCTTCTTTTCAATATCATCTGGGTCAATAGTTAAATCTTCATAACTCTTGATATCAGCAAAAACAGGTACTGCATTAACATACCTTAATGCATTAACAGTAGCTACAAAAGTTAATGATGGACAAATAACTTCATCATTTTCTTTAATTTCACAAACTTTCATAGCTAAATGTAATGCAACAGTACAATTTGCCAATGCCACTGAAAATTTAACATTTAACATCTCAGAAAATTCTTTTTCAAATTCCGCAGTCTTTGGACCTGTAGAGATCCACTTACTTCTCAGAGTTTCTAAAACTGCTTTTTCCTCTTTTTCATCAAAATTAAGTTCAAATAGTGGTATACTAAAGCTCATAATTCATTAAATATTATATATATCAAATTTATATTTCTGTAGATTATCAGAATTCAAAAACCATTTTATTGTTTCCTTTAACCCCTCCTCAAGTGAATATTTTTGCTGCCATTCTGTAAGTTTTTTTAACTTTTCATTTGAACCTAATAAACGCTTTACTTCGCTTTTTTCTGGTCTAAATCTTTCTTTTTCTGAGATAATATTACATTCCATATCCATTAATTTTGCGATTAGTATTGCTAAATCCAAAACAGAAATTTCAGATTGAGTGGCAATATTAATTTCTTCTCCAATAACTTTTTCGCTTTTATAAATCTCAATAAATCCTTCAACTGTATCTTTTACATAGACCAAATCTCTAGTTGGTGTTATATCACCAAGCTTTAAATCTTTTATGCCTTTAGCCAGTTGAGTAATTATAGTGGGTATAACCGCTCTAGCTGATTGGCGTGGTCCAAACGTGTTGAATGGTCTAACTATAGTAACAGGTAAATCAAAAGAGCGATAAAATGACTCAGCTATTCTATCTGCACCAATTTTACTGGCACTATATGGTGACTGTCCCTGAAATGGATGTTCTTCAGTTATTGGAACAAATTTTGCGGTACCATAAACTTCTGAAGTTGAAGTAACTAAAGTTTTTTCGATACCTAATTTACGGGCAGCTTGTAAAATATTTAATGTACCTTTAATATTAGTATCAATATAACTATCTGGTGAATGATAACTGAACGGAATCCCAATTAAAGCCGCTAAGTGAAATACAACATCTATGTTCTTCATACTTTCATAGACACCATTAGGATCCCTTATATCACCAGTAAAAATTTCTATATTATCTTTCAATTGCCTAGTAAAAGTATCTATCCATCCCCAAGAATTAAAAGAATTATAAAAAACAAAAGCTTTTACATTATATCCCAGTTCGACTAACCTTTCAACTAAGTGGCTGCCAATAAAACCATCTGCTCCTGTTACAAGAATTTTTTTCATAATTTATTTTTCTCTAAAAAATGGTCATTGTATATTTTTTGTGCATTTTCATAGTCATTTAATCTCCCGATATCTAACCAATATTCTTTTAATTCATACTTTGTAATCAATTCATTCCTCTCAAGCATATTAAGAATAAGTTTATCCATTCCAAAATATTCAAGTTTATCTGGGAAGAAACGAAATATCTTTGGTTTCATCACATAAATTCCAGCAAGAATATACATAACAATATCTGGTTTTTCCTGGATACCAGTAACTCTATCCCCTATAAAAAATATATTTCCAAAAGCAAATGGTGTAATTTCTTTTTTGATGGAAATAGTTAATAATGATTTTTGTTTGATTGCAAACTCATATAAATTGGAGAAATCAATAAGAGTTAAAATATCTCCGTTCATTACTATAAAAGGATCATTTAATTCATCTTTTAGCAACATTAGTGGTCCAGCCGTGCCCAAAGGGAATTCTTCTTTACTAATTTTCAATTTAACACCATATCTTGAACCATCACCAAAGAAGTTTTCTATATATTCAGATTTATAATTAGTAGCAAGGTAAATTTCGTCAAACCCAAATTTTTTAAGCCTTTCAATTTGTATTTCTAGAACTGATTTTTCACCAATAGGTAGAAGGGGTTTTGGAATTACCTCCGTGAAAGGTTTTAACCGTGTACCCAATCCACCAGCTAAGATTATTGCTTTCATATATTTATTTTTTATTAAAACTACTTTTTATCAACTAATTTTTCCTATACTTGAAATCTTATAAATCCAATAATTAATGAATAATAGATTTATTACCCCTATAATAGTAAATGCAATGAAAGATACTATATATTCACGTGAGATTATTGTAACTAAAAATAATATCAATGGTAAAGAAATATTATTTATAAGTCCAAAATAAAAAAAAGTTTTTTGCTGGTTAAGTATTAAGGGGATTGATGATAAAGGCGATGTAAAGAATCGTAAAAAAAGCCATAAACATATTATTTGTGCTATATAACCGGCTGTATTCCAATTATTACCAAATAAAATATTAAATATTTTACTACCCCAAATTAATATTAATAAAAAAAAGGGGAATAAAAGAAATAATAAAAAAATGTTTTTTTTTGTGAAGGTCCAAAAATCTTTATTTTCATTATATAATGAACTTACTTTTTGGAAGAACACTTGTCGATAAGCTTCGCCTATAGTTTGTAATGGTTTATTTAACATATTAGTAGCAAAGGAATAAGAACCTAGGATAAATGGTCCAAAAAAATTAGAAATAATCCAAATTATACTACTTTCTCTAATTCCGTCCAAAAAACCTTGTGGCATATTATATTTTGGAAAATCACAATGTCTTACAAAAGATGATTTAATTTTTTCAAAGCTGATTTCTTTATATAAATCTTTATCATCAAAAAAAGTTTGATAAAACAACAACATAAAAGAGAAAATTTGCCCCAAAAGCAAACTTACCATTAAACCTGTACTATGATAACTTAAAAATCCAAATATTAATGTAGAACCAGAAGTAACAATAGTTTGTATCACTCTATTCGTTGCTATCCTTTTATATCTTTTAAGACGGTTATTCCACATATTTAAAGTCTGATATCCGCCTGTAGAAAAAACAGTTAAAGGTATTAGGTATAACCAAATATTTATATTATCATTTTTTGTCAATTTTGCAATCGTTTTATTAAACAATAAAAATATTAAAACCGAAACTATCGTAATCGAAGTAGTAACTAAAAATGCGGCACTAGCAGTATTTATTGCTTCTTGATCTGTTTTATCTATCATCAATGCACTACTATACATCCCAGTAGCTACAATGGTTAATAAAACAGTTATAGAGTTATATACCGCCACTAATGCGTAATCTTCAGGGAAATACAAACGTGAAATAATTGGTGCAATTAAAAAAGGGATAATCTGTGAAATCACCGTCCCCGACATCAGCGTTGATACATTGATTACAAATTCAGAAGTGAAAAAATTCTTAATTTTATTTATGAGCATTAACTTATTTGTTTCTTATTCCCTTTTTTCAATTCCATTCCACTTATTACTCAATCTTGCAGTTCCTGTTATCAACTTAACTACTCTTATTGAAGTATTTTCAACTTTATAATCATCTGTATATTCTTTCTTTATTCCCTTTTCTTTTTCAAATAACACCAATCTTATTGATTCAATAATTACCTCTTTATTCAAACCAGTTAGTATTATTGAACCGGTATCTAATCCTTCTGGCCTTTCCATTGAGTTTCTAACAGTAATTGCAGGGAAATTTAAGATTGATGATTCTTCGTTAATAGTACCACTATCAGAAAGAACACATAAGGCATTCATTTGCAATTTATTATAATCGTGAAAACCAAATGGCTTTACAAATTCAAGTAATTGGTTATTTGTAATTAGTGATTGGTGATTGGTTAATGCCTCAATCCTTTTTCTTGTTCTTGGATGTGTCGAGATAATTATTCTTTTATTGAATTCTTCTTTTATTGCTATCAAAGTATCTAAAAGAACATTTAAGTTTTCTGGATTATCTACATTCTCTTCCCTGTGAATTGAAACAAGGAAATAATCCTCCGGTTTCAATGATAGTTGATTTAAGATGTGTGATTTTTCAATCTTAGGGAAATAATACTTTAATACCTCATTCATAGGTGAGCCAGTTAAATAAATCCGTCGGTGCGGTAAACCTTCACTTAACAAATGTCTTCTCGCATGTTCTGTATAGACTAAATTAAAATCTGCAATATGGTCAATTATCCTTCTGTTTATTTCCTCAGGAACATTAAAATCAAAACAACGATTACCAGCTTCCATATGGTAAATAGGAATATGTAATCTTTTTGCCATATAAGCAGATAAACAAGAATTAGTATCTCCTAAAACAAGAACAGCATCCGGTTTTTCCTTCTTGAATACATCTTCAGATTTTCTCATTATATCTCCAACTGTAGCACCTAAAGAAGCAACATCAGAGTTTAGAAAATAATCTGGTTTCCTAAGATCAAGATCATTGAAAAAAATCTCATTGAGCTCATAATCATAATTTTGTCCGGTATGAACAAGAATATGATTAACAGTTTCATCAAGTAATGCTATAACACGAGAAAGTCTAATAATTTCAGGACGAGTACCAACAACTGTTATTACTTTAAGTTTTTTCATTAATTTAGTGATTAGT
>JAWABG010000027.1:0-1625 GCA_038884715.1 Candidatus Woesearchaeota archaeon
ATAAGGCCTGATAATCAAATAAAGCTTGAAATAATTCAATTAAATGTTGAGAGACAAACTTTGTTTAATAATTGGTCACTCACACTTCTTAATCTTGAAAGTAATGGTACTGCTAGTATATTGTTTAGTAAAATAAATATTGCTCCCCCAATATTTTTTACAAAAAATTTTGTTATCGGAAGCGGTATGAGACATATAGATACTTTTAACCCTGATGAACTATTGCTATTTTATACTGATTATTATTACTCATCAATTCCTGAAAAAAGAATAATTGTATTAAGAATAGATTAATTGACATAAAATTAAAACATTTATGTTTTTATTAAAAAAATATAAAAAACAAATTTTATTTTTTATTGTAATAATTATTTCAATTATAAACAGGTGTTTCCTAAAATGAAGATTAAAGAAAAATATTATATCAACCAAAGAAATCTTGAATTTAAGAATAATAAATTTTTAACAAAAAAAACAAGAATATTTTACCTAATTTCTATATTACTGAAGCTTCCTAAAAATCTTTTATTTCTTGTTTTGCCATCTTTTATATTTTTTCTAACAATAACTTTATTTGTTTTTTTTGCTTCTGCCGAAATAATGCTCCCTCCGGAACAAGATATATTTGGAGAAGTAAGTGTAGTACCTTTAATTAATACTAATGAACAGCAAAATTATGAATACAGCATATTAAATCTTAATTCTAACATAACAGAAATAAACATAACTACTTTACTTTCTTGTCCTTACGAGCCATACCCCAATCCAAAAATCATACCAATATTATTTAGTAATAATACAATTTACAAATCAAGAATTACAGATAGATTATTACTATCTGACTCTACTGTCCAACAAGTATGCACAGCAGGAATAATTGATACCAGAAACAATATTTTATTAGATGAAAAAAACTTTTTTATATCAGTGAAACCGTCACTTAATACAAAACTT
The DNA here is from genome assembly GCA_038884715.1 of Candidatus Woesearchaeota archaeon. Taxonomy (GTDB): domain Archaea; phylum Nanobdellota; class Nanobdellia; order Woesearchaeales; family UBA9642; genus JAWABG01. The sequence continues at coordinate 955 of JAWABG010000027.1, forward strand.
GTCACGTGCAAAGATGTTGAATGTATAAATCCAACTAATTTTTTTAGAATCGGTGAACCAGTATATATTGATTTAAACCCTAAACTTTATCTAAAACACAATAACATCTTGCTAAACATAAATCCTCCGAAAGAAAAAAGAAGCATACAAGTTTCATTTGTAGGTTCTTATACTGATTATGCTGTATATTCTAAAAAAACAACAACTATTTCTAATGATCTTACAATATTACCTGGATTTGGTATATTGTTTTATCCTAATAAAACAGGAGTTTACACAATAACAACGACAATTAATATAACCAATTATAAACCATTGTTTTTGGAAGAACATTTTTTCGTAATAAAAAATAATAGCCTACAAGGTGAGCTAAATAGAAAGTAGGAATATATTGAAATATACTCTAGTTATAGCTGTATTTATTGAAATATTATAGTTCCCAAACACCACTCTCTTTATTCCTGGATAATAATTCATATTCTGTTTTTTTCTTTACTATTGTCTCAAAGGTTTTTCTAACAAGTTCTGGCGTGTTGTTTGTTTCTGAAATGTGTCCGAGCAAGACTAAGCTCAAGTGTTTTCCTTCTTCATTTATGAATTCACTAGCATCAATATTGCTGAGATGTCCTTTATCAGAAAAAACCCTCATTTTTAGGTGTGATGGGTATGGC
>JAWABG010000027.1:1635-13680 GCA_038884715.1 Candidatus Woesearchaeota archaeon
CGTGGTTTGATTCAAGTATTATTCCATCAATTTTTGAAATTACTTTCTTCATTTCTTTGGTTACTATTCCTGTATCTGTGAATAAGCCAAATTTTCCTATCCTGAATCCTGTGCAGGGAATATCGTGGCTTGTTTCAACTGGTTCAACAAGTAAATTTCCCACCATAAAATTCTGATTGGGTCTAAAATATTTTACTATTGTCTTTCTGAGACCACCTTTGCAGATTCCATGTGTTTTTTTTGTCATAAAAACAGTAACATTATATTTTCTCGAGACTTCTCCGACACTCATATAATGATCTATGTGTCCATGTGTTAGCAAAACAGCATTTAGATTTTCAAGACTTTTTCCCATTTTATGCAGCCTATCTTCAATTTCTTTTATTGTTTTTCCTGCATCAATTAAAATTAAAGTGTCTTTATCTTCAACAAGGCTCGAGTTTCCATTACTTCCAGAAGCTATTACAGAAACATTCATTCAAAGAGCCATTCTTGTTTTTATTATTTAAAGATTATGTTTTATTTTGATTATGTAAATATTAAAACAACAAACATTTTATGAAAAAATAGTATTTGACATAAAAAATTCATAAACAAAGATTTATATATTTATAGTTAATTCCTTATTTTTGTTGTTTTATCACATTTTATTATTTAAATTAATATTAACTTTGTGTATTTAATATTATTTTTGTATAAGTAATAATTTTTATATATTATTGTGTTTATTATTAAAATAATATGGAGTTGTAATATTGTCAAACTTAATATTTTTTATTGTATTATCAAAAATGAGCATTATTAAATGAGCAGATTATTAAAAATGAAAAATTTTTATAAAAACTTGTTAACAACAGTAATGATTTTGTGGTTTGGCTCTGCTAATGTCAAAGAAACAAATCTTAGTAATTATGAATCCAATATTTTATATAGACAACAAAATACACAACGCACTATATCAAGTGTTGTTAAGTCAAGTATTATCTCTCTCGAGCAAATTTTATTAGACAGGAGGGAAAATAATGAATTATCTTCAATATTTATCCAAAAAGAGGATATTCAAAAGAAAGCTATATCTATTGATTTAGGAAATACTGAAGACCAAAAGTTTTTTGTGAACTGGTTAGCTAGAAAAAAATGTTTTAAGGTTTATTCTGCAACACATGTAAGATTAGAATTAAATATAAATGTGAATTATGTAGGAGACAATGAAACAATTGACTCTAAAATAATCAGGGTTATTCATGAAAAACAAAAACAATTATATCCTTTATTAACCAATTCATCTCTTGTTCACCTTTCAGGAAACCATTTTCCTAATGATGTATTGATATTTGGTGGCTCAATACAAAATACTCGTAATGGCAATGAATACTTTTTAGAGTCAGCTATTGATTTATCAGATTTTCCTGTTTGTGATAATGCCAGAATAGTATTTATAACTGCGTGTTATGGAGTAAGAGCAAATAACAAATTTACTTCTTTGTTAGTAAATATTTTTCCCAATGCAGTAATACTCGGGTATGGTGGCAGGTCTGCACCGGGCCAAGTAAATGCACAAATACTTGAAAAATTTTTTTTATCCATAGGCAACAACAACTTATTTCATTATTCTAAAGAAGATATAGGAAGGCTATGGATAAAAACAGGGAGACAAATTTATGAGCAAAGAGGTGAAAAATTTAGGGATCTGCGCGCAATTTATAAAAATGATAATTATACAGTTATAGAATTATATTACTCAAAAAATAGTATTAATATCTTTTCTTATTTATATCACTAAACAAGAAGCATACACAAATTTGCTCATCATACACACTTTTGTATGTTCAATATTTAGTGAATCAGTTCTTTTTTTAGCGTGTTTTTATGGTTATTAATTTAATCTTAAGTACTTTATTGCTTGATCTTTTTTAATCTTTGCACTGGACATCCTGTCGTAGTCTATTTAAATAGATTATTATATTATTTTGTTTGACAACAAAGAGTTGTTGGAGGAAACAAAGATGAAAAATACACATAAAAAACACCACAAAACCACACTTCAAAACACTAAGTTGCATGAAGACCACGAATACATAGAAAGATTGTTCTATGAGCAAATAAAAAAACAGAGCATTGCTACGCCAAAAATTTTTGACTTCCAGTTCTCAGGCGATTGGATGTAACAAAATGAGAAAAACTAAAAACCAAAAAAGTAGAATATTGTATTTAATGGAAAAATATGAAAATGAGGAGATGTATATATTACACAACATTTATGAAGAAGAAAAAAAAGCAAGCCATCCTGACTTGGCTATTGCTTTTTGAAAACTATAATATTATTTTTAAATTATTATTTATTTAAATAACATATAGATTTAAAGTTATGAAAGATTATGAGATATATATTATATTAAAGATGAGTTGTTAACTTGATTATGACTCTTTTATCAAGAAGTAGATTAAATTACTTAGCCATATAATTTAATTTGAAATTATGTTTTTACTTATTAATTATGCTTTTTTGGAAAACTATAAAATAAATAATAAAAAACAAAAGCAAATAAAGCACAAGCAGACGAATCAAAACTTTTTTAAATCCCTTTTCATTTCTTTTTTTGATGAGATTATTAACAAAAGAAGAATTCATTCTAAATTTTAATAAGTATATTCGTGAGATAAAAACTTCTGTGTTTATATATCCAACAGATACAATTTATGGTATTGGTTGTAATGCTCAAGACGATGATTGTGTTAATTATTTACGTGTTCTAAAAAAAAGCATCCAACCATTTTCAATTATTCCTCCAGATATTGATTGGATAAACAAAAATTGTGTTCTAAATAAAAAAGAAAAATATTGGCTCAAAAAATTACCCGGTCCTTATACACTAATATTAAAACTGAAAAATAAAAATGCTATTTCTTCTCTTGTTAATAATGGAAAAAAGACAATTGGTATTCGTATTCCAAATCACTGGTTTGCAAAGGTCGTTAACAAATTAGGTTTGCCAGTGATTTCAACTTCTGCGAATATTTCAGGTCAAGATTTTATGACTAATATAGACAATTTGCATAATAGCCTTAAGAAAAAGGTTGATTACATTATTTATGAAGGTGAAAAAGTAGGAAGGCCTTCAACAATAGTTGATCTAACATCATCTAAAACTTTTATAAAGGAAAGATAAAAAGAGATAAAAAATGAAAATTCTAAGTGCGGGAGATATTCACGGAGATAAGGGGTTGGTTAGAGTGCTGGCTGACAAGGCCGAAAAGGAGAACGTTGACTTAGTTGTACTTTGTGGAGATCTAACGAGAGGCGAACAATCAACAGAGGGAATACTCGGTCCATTTGTGAAAAAAAAGAAAAAAGTTTTATTGATACCTGGTAATCATGAGAGTATTGCGACTGCTGATTTTCTTGCTGAGCTTTACGGGCAAAGAAACATTCATGGTTATGGTATTAAAATGAAGAATAATAGAAAAACAAAGGAAAAAGAGATTGGTTTTTTTGGGTGTAGTGGTGTTAATATTGGAATGCACAAAATAGATGAGGATGAGATATTTAAGTTATTAAAACAAGGTTATACTTATATTAAGGATGCAAAGATTAAGATTATGGTTACGCATGTACATCCTTCTGATTCAATAATGGAAAGATTCTCAAGATTTGTTCCTGGAAGTATTGGTGTTAAAAAAGCAATTGATACCTTCAAGCCAGATATTTTATTATGCAGTCATGTTCACGAGGCAGAAGGTATTGAAGAAAAAATAGGGAAAACCAGAGTTATTAATGTTGGTAGTGCAGGAAAAATTATTGAAGTTTAAAATATTTTTATATTTCATCTATTTTATTTTGTCTATTTATTTTATCTATTATTTCTGCTGCTGTTTCAAAATCCTCTTCTCTTATTGCTTTTGATAGACATTCTTCAAGACTTTGTTGAGGTCTATTAAGCTCTAGAATTGATTGTTCGAGCATCATATATTCAAATATATAAATTTGTCGCAATTCTTTTTTATTTGATTGATTTTCAGTTAACAGAATCTCCATTGTTATTCCTAATAATGGATTTTGTTTTTTATTATACAAATGTGCACTATATTTTTTTATGAAATAATTAAATAGTCCATACTCTTTATCCATATTAAAGAATAGATTAGTATAGAATTTTAGTAGATTTTTATCTAGCTCGGGCACACCTGAATTTGTATAACCTCTTTTTCCGCAGTTTAGGGCGCTCTCTTTACCAGCTCTATACAGTAAATAATAAAGAAATGAAGGTATTTTATAATTATCATAATTATTTTTCAATCCCAAATACTGAAACGTATTCATAGTTAAGATAGCTACTCTCGGATTTTCTATTAGAATTACCTCATTAAAATTCTTAAGTTCCTGATTAAATTCGTGAGGATAATTTTTTAAAAAATAAATAACTGGTTCAGCTAGATCTTGAGTTACAACAGGCATTCCTGATTCCGTAATATCAGGTAATTCAGTGCTTAATTTATTATCTGATTTTGAATTCATAGCATTTTGAAATATTTCATAATTTAAAAATATTATTATTAAAATAATATTTTTAATCCTGAAAAGTTTTAAGAATAAAAAAGTAGTTGTCCTATAATAACTTAACTTTATTTTTATAAATCAACTCTGGTTTTTATTATTTAAAAAATTTCTTTTATAATTATCTTTTTTATATTTTTTAATATTATGTTTATGTTATAATATACATATCATTCGGGTTATAAAATAAATAATTTTTTGATTTGTAATATGTTTTTAACATATATTTTTTATATGTGTTCCTCAACCTTTCATAACCGCTAAGGGCTTTAGCCTTACAACCATTTTTCCAATTCCAGTTTCATGACTTACTTTAACAACTTCGTCAATATCTTTGTAAACTTCTGGAGCCTCCTCCGCAATTCCCTTCCAGCTTACTCCTTTAACTTCAATGTCTTTTTTTCGCAAAGCATTAACAACTTGTTCTCCTCGGAAATTTTGCAATGCCTCACTTCTGCTACTTACTCTGCCTGCACCATGTGCTGTGCTTCCAAATGTTAATTCCTCCGCTTTCTCTGTTCCAACAAGCAAATAGCTAAATGTGCCCATACTTCCAGGTATTATTACGGGTTGTCCAATATCTCTGTATTTTTTTGGAATTTCCTTTCTTCCCGGGCCAAAGCTTCGTGTTGCACCTTTTCGATGCACACACAGTTTCATTTTTTTTCCATCAACTATATGCTCCTCAAATTTTGCGATATTATGACAAACATCATAGATAAGGTCCATTCCCAAATCTTTTTCTTTGGAACTAAATAATTTATTAAAACTTTCGCGAGTCCAGTGCAAAATCATTTGTCTATTTGCAAATGCGTAGTTAACTGCGCAAGCCATTGCTTTATAGTACTTCTTTCCAAGCTCTGAATTTATTGGTGCATTAATTAATTCTCTATCTGGCAAATCCTTGTAACCATATTTATCTTCCATCTCTTTTATATAATCGCTTGCTATCTGGTGTCCAAATCCTCTTGAACCGCAATGAATCATTATGAGTACCTGTCCGCGCTTTTCTATTCCAAATGCCTTTGCAATTTTTTCATTGTATATTTCATCAACTTTTTGAATCTCCAAAAAATGATTTCCAGAACCGAGAGTGCCAAGTTGGGGCATTCCTCTTTGTTTTGCGTTTTTGCTTACGCAGCTAAAATCTGCTTCTCTCATGCAACCATTCTCTTCTGTTGTTTCTAAATCCTCAACTGTTCCATATCCTTGCTCTACTGCCCATCTTGCACCTTTCTCACTAATCTCTTTTAGTGTGTCCTCACTAAGTTTTGTGATTCCTTTTTTTCCTACACCCGCAGGAACATTTAAAAAAATCTCATTAAGAATCTCTTTTTTCTTTGTCTTGATATCTTCTTCCGTTAAGTTTGTCCTGACGAGTCTAACGCCGCAATTAATATCATAACCCACACCGCCAGGACTAATAATTCCTTTATCTATATCAAAGGCGGCAACCCCTCCAATGCAAAAACCATACCCTCTATGGGCATCAGGCATCGCAATTGCGTGTTTTACTATTCCTTTTAGGCAAGCCATGTTTCGTAACTGTCGTAATGTGTCATCTTCTTTTATTTTCTCAAGCATGTGTTCTGTTGAAAATATAATTGCTGGAACATTCATTTCTGAATCCTTTAGAATCTCCCATATATTGTCATTAATTTTCTTGAGTTTAATCTTTTGTTTATTTTCTCCTTTTTCATCATCTTCATTATTATCAATATCTTCTTCCATTTTACATAAAAATTTGAGATTATTTAAATAGGTTTTTGTTAAGCTTACATAAAATATTAAATGTCCAAAATTACTTGCACACAATACTTGTCTCCTATTTTCTTAATAAGCATCTCATTATAAGTTACTGCCTTAATGTGTTTCTCTGTTTCATAGTTATCATTAGTGTCTCCAATCACCGTCGAGTATAAAATGAATTTATTATCTTTCTTTTGAATTTTTATATTGGAAATCTTTTTTAGTAAAAAAAATTCTGCATCTAATAAAATAATAAACTCTTCAAGAAAATTATAGAGCAGTGCTTGCAGATCTTTTCCCTCAACTTCTATGTATTTTTGTTCTGTTTCACCCAATTTTTGTTGAATTTCTGGCTCCATTATTACACTGTACATAGCAAATACTGCATTAGAGAACGCCTCTTCCAGAGTTGCACCATACGCTTGAAATTTTACATCTGCAGTGTGATCAAAAAACCTGAATTTTTCCATTATTTATTGAGTGAATTGTTATTAATTTAAAAAATTTTGTAAAAAGCACTTTTTTAGATTTAATATTATTACTTTTTAATAATGTTATTAATTTATAACATTTAATTTATATTATTGTGTCTCAAATATTCCAATATTAATCTAATTTATATTATATGTATTATAAAACCAGAAATACAATTATTTATTCTAACTAATCCATGAATAAAAGAATAATCTAAAAGAATAATTAATAAATAATTTCTATTAACAGAATGAATATTGGGTATTTAGTTAACAACTTTAAACAACAAAATACATTTCTCAGTACTTCTTTAATAGGTCACTTATTGCAGCTCCAATACTGCAGGGAAATGTTAAAACTACTATAATTTTCAAAAGGTTTTCAAGACTTCCTACAAGCGGAAAGAAGTTAAATAAGTATAAAAGATAAAAAGATACTGTTATAGATATGAAATAAATTGTTAATAATCTCTTTATTAAAAATTGTCCAAATGGTCTTTCTTCTTTATTAATAACTCTTCTGTATCCAATAAAATATATTTCTACTGTTAAAAAAAATTGTGGAAAAAACTATTATTCCTAAATGAGTCCACGTGAGATTAAGACCGACCTGTAAAAGAAGACCTTTTAAGACAAATGTTAAGCCCATAAACAATGAGCCAATAAATGCATTTATAGCGTCTATTGGTCCAAAATGTTCTGGGATTTTTCAACTATCTTGTTTTTTATATATTTAATATTTTGCTTTATTTCAAGCAATTCTTCTTCAATTTTTACTACTACTATTTTTTCTCTTTTTTTCTTTATTATAAATATTATTTTAATTTGCTAATTATTATAATAGTCTATAATAATTAATATGGTATAACTTTAATACCTTTGTATTTATTATCTTTATCTTCATCTTCTATAGCTTCTTTTAAAGTCTGGATTTTTTGTATATTGCTTGCTGACTCAATAAAAATTTCTGAATCATGTTGCTCTAATTCATTAGTTGATTTATTATTATTATTTTCAATACCATCTAAATTAAAAACTCTATTAAGACCAAGAATAGCGTCTGGATTGGGTATGCTAAATTCCTTATTTTTATCATTATTTATATTATTTATACTCTTATTTTTGTCACTTTCTGTATCTGCTATTTCATTTAAGAATTTTGCTAATTTTATTAATTCGTCCTTTGAATCTTTACAAGTATCAATAATTATTTGCATAAATTAATATTTATAAAAATCTATTTATAAATTTTGTTGAAGAAAGCCAATCTTAAATAAATAATAATAAAAAAAACATAATTAATAATATAATAATAAGAATAGAATGTAATAATAACAAAAATAAATAATAAAAATAAAATGGGCCCGCTGAGACTCGAACTCAGGACCTTCACCGTGTGAAGGTGACGTCATTAGTGGTGCTGAATAATCGATACTTTTTTATTCAAACAAAGCCACTAGACTACGAGCCCGGTATTGTTACAACAACATTTTCATATGAATTATTTTATATAAAATTAATTTCAATTTCAAAAGAGTCATGAGTCGGATATTCCTCGATTATTGCCGGAATTAATCCTTCTTTTTTAATATTTTCCTTTATTTTATTTAATATTTTTTGATTAATTATTAATCTATATTTAATAGTATCAATAATTATATTATTTTTGGTAATAGCATATTTCTTATATAGTTTTGTCTTGATATTATTCAACTTTCTAATAATTCTCATTTCCTTTTTTTTATTATTTTTTAAATTCCAGATTTTTTTTCTATAATTAAAGCCGGGTATTAAATCTTTTTGATAAATAACCCCCCTAATCAGAGTTCCATAGTTACTTATTTTATCAAAACTTAAAGCAATGTTTTTTGCTCTTTTTTTAATTCTGTTCGCCATCTGAATCTTATCTTTCAGAGTACAAGTACAATAATGAACATTGTTTATCTTACCAATTGAGTACTTCAGTAATTTCTTAGCTAAATAATCGCTTCCCCTAACTCCGTAGGATAAGTTATTCTTGGTCCTAAATCCCCTATCTACCAACTTATTCATATTTGTATCTGACATTTCTAGCTCATTAATATTTAGAAAATCAATTTGATCTTTTGAAAAATCAATCAGTTCTTTTATTTTTTTTTCAAATCCCGGAATTGCTGGAATTTCTATACCTGTTTTCCATTTAAAATTTTTTGCTAATTTTATTTTATTCCAGTGTATTCTGTTTTCAAGATCAGGGTGAAATCTGATCTCATCGAGACCTGCTTCATACAATTTTTTTAGTTTTTCAAAATTTAATAACTCTAAAGGAGTATAAAGATGGATATGAAAATCTTTGCCAAATTTTTTTTTTAATAATCTAATGTATCTAATTGTCCTTTCAAATCTCACCAGTGGATCACCCCCTGTGAACCCTGCACCCTTCGCATCTGTTAATTTTGCTTCTTCAATAATATCCTTATCAGATTTAACTTTCCACTCATTTGCATAAACATCATCTTTTAACCATTTTTGGTCTGATATTGGACAAAAGAAACAGCGCTTACTACACAGACCAGTAATAAATAGAACAAGTTTATTGCCTTTCACACATTCTTGACATCCCTTAGCCAAAGCTCCGATTTTCCAAGAATAATAAGGAGTTTTTTGAATGCTGCTCACTTTCACAAGAACATCCTCTGGTAATTATTATAGATAATATTTGCCGTTTCCTCTATTGATAATTTTTTTATCTCCGCAATTTTCTTTAAAGACTCAATTACAAAACTTGGCTCATTCTTTTTTTTAGGATATGGGCTTAAAAAAGGTGAATCAGTTTCAGTAAAAATTTTTGTTAATTCTTGTTGTTTTACAATATTCTGAAAATGTTCGAGCTTAATAATGTTACAGGGTATGCTAAAACTCCAACCATTTTCGATAATCCTTTTTATATGGTGTTTTCTTCCTGAAAAACAATGCATTATAATCTTTTTATGATCAAATTGTTCAAGTATTTCAATAGTATCTAATTCAGCATTTCTTGAATGAACTATAATAGGAATATTTTTCTGCCGGCTGATTTCAATGAATTCCTCAAAACATTTTTTCATCCTTTTAATTAATAATTCATTCTTCACTTCCTTGTAATCAAGACCGACTTCACCAATTGCGGTAGGATTATGCTTGCGAATGAAATCAAACTCACCATTCATTTGCTTTTCTTCGTATTCAATGCAATGAGTAGGGTAAACACCCAGCGCAGGCTTGATAAAATTATATTTTTTTGCTAATTCCAGAACCTTTCTATTACTTTCTATTGTAGTGCCTTGTGTAATCACAGTTACATTATTTTTCTTACAGTTTTCAATAATACTATCCTGCTCTTCCTCTGTTTTATAATAATCAAGATGAGCATGTACATCTAATAGATTCATTGTAATGCAAGAGAACTATTTATTATTAAAATTTTATTATTTTCTTTTTTTACTTTTGTTATGATCGTCCTTTTTCAGGTTCTTAAAACTTTCGACTAAATCAATAACATACTTTCCTTCACCAAGCTTGTATATTAAAGGCTTTTTTGAAAAAATTGAAACCAGATCAATTTCATAACTGCCGGGTTTTTGAACATTAATTGATTCAAGGTCAAGAATAACAGGCTCATCCTCGTCAGCTTTCTGGCCAATAATGTCATATACATCTTTGATCATCTCGCTCTTTTGTTCTGTACTAAGATTTTTCATCTGTGTTTTTAACTTATTGAGATTTTCCTTTTTGATATAAAAAAACAATTTGCCTCCACATTCACATCCATTATATATTAACTCTATGCCTACATCCTCAAAAATTTTTCCACATCTTACGCATTGATTTGGCATTTTATATAAGAACTCATTTTATTAACAATTATTTATTTATTAACGATTTAACATTAAGTGAAATTTATCTGGATCCTGTTTAATCTCTTTCACTATAGTGGCGGGTCCAATAATTGTTATTCCGTTTCTATCTCCAATAAGCAAGTTAACAAGGACTGTTCGAATTTTCTCTAAAAAATTCTTATTTTTATCATCCGGGTAAAGTGTGCTTATCTCTATACCTTTGAATTTATCATTAATTTCCTCCATTGTTTTTTTAATTAGTTCTGCTTCTTCCTCACTTTTAAGTCTTCCTTCAAGAACAACGATCTTTTCTTCTTTCACTATCTTAAGTAGTTTTGAAATCCTTTTTCCCGAATTAAGATTAGCTATTTCTGTGTAAGGAAGAAACTGTAAGATGATATCCATATTCTCTTTACCTCTTTTACTTCTCATAAATATGTTTTATTAATTTATTTGTCTTTATGAAATATTTAACTGTTTTGATTATTATTTTTTTATATTTTTTATTTTAGCAACTTGAATAATTCTTCATAAAAAATTTCGATATTCTTCCCATATTTTGCACTTATCCCAATGACTTTATATTGTGGAAATGCTGCTTCAATTTTTTTATTATCTGATTTTTTTAAATCTATTTTGTTTCCTACAATTAGTACTGGTATTTTTCTCGCTTCAAGATTGCCTATAATTGTAATATTTACTTGACTGTAAGGATCAATTGTTGAATCTAGTACAATAACAACAGCATCCATATCGTCAAGCCATTTTATTGCATCTATGACTCCTTTTGTTGCCTCTTTTGCTCTGAGTTTTGCCTCTTCTTCTTCCATTCCTACTTTCATGAAGTCTTCATAATCAATTCTTGTAGCAATACCAGGAGTATCAACAAGATTAAAAGTAAGTTCCTTCCCCCCATTTTTGATCAAAATTTGTTCTTTTATTTGAATCTCTCTTGTTTCATGGGCAATATTACTCACAGTGCCCATTTCCTCTCCAAGCCAATCTGTACAGATTCTATTAGCAAGAGTTGTCTTCCCACCATTTGGAGGACCATAAAGACCTAATTTTAATTTTTTTTGACTTTTAAAAAAGTTTTGGAAAAACCTACTGAAAAGCCTCTTGAATACATTTATCATAATAGCACACCTTAACTACTTGATGATAGATAGTTTATAAAACTTTTGATATTTTTAAAATTATTTGTTTTATTACTAAAATTTTATATATCACAAAAATTTAATATTATAAGAATTTTTATATAACTTTTAATTCAACAATATTTGGAAAATACTTCTTTATAATAGATTCATAAGTTCTTAGATTCTGAGCATTTCTTCCAATAATAAAACCCCTTGTTTTTGTATCTTTTGGCGTTATCAAAATTACATTATCTTCTTCCTTAATATCAGTA
>JAWABG010000028.1:0-13165 GCA_038884715.1 Candidatus Woesearchaeota archaeon
AAGTAATAACATCACCAATAAGATAATTTTCTGTATTATAAATAATATTTTTGTTTAATTCGTAATCAATTACAATTCTTGTTGTTATACAATTTATTGTTCCAAGTCCTTTTACACTATCTAATTGACATTTTGAAAAAAGTCCTGAATGAGTAAAACAATCAAAAGTAACTTTATAATTACTATATTTATAAAGATGTGCTAAACTATCACATAAATTTTGTGCTTTTGTAGTATTTTGTATATATTTACACTCGTATTCTACTTTTTTATCACCATCACTAACATCAATTTTTTGAAAATTTATATTTTTTTTAATACTTCCAGAACCTTTTATTTGTAGTTTATAAATATATCTTGTTGAATTTGAACTATTGTTTTTTATTTTGACAAAATATCTATTATTTTCTGTAAGATAACTTTCAATAACCTGAATATCACTATCTTTTTGTATATCAAGACTTGCGCTACTAATATCAAATATTTCAAAAGATTGATTGTTTTTAGAATATTGTAAATCTAAATATACTCCCGCATCATTGTTTTGATAATAATCACCAGGTGCAATTGGGATATAACATCTATAAATACTATTCTGATTAGTAGTATCTTCAAATAGTATCTGATTTGAAAAATTTTCTAAATCGTAGTATTTTATACTTACTTCATCTACATCATTTAGTTCTTTTGTTAAAATTACTTCATTAATAATCTGATAATTACTACTTTCTATAATATTTTCTTGATATGTATATGCGGTAGGTAAATTTTGTTTTATTGTATTTATTACAATATAATTCTGATTATTAATTGTTTTTTCATATCCAGTATATCCACATTCATAAAGTAATTTTTCTATAATTTCTGCTGGGGTTGTTATGGATAAATCAAATGTTTTTGTAAGTGTTATATTTGAAAGTTCTGAAGGTGATGAATAAAGTGTTAGATTTGCAATAGAAAGTAGGTCATTTATTATATATGCTGGGGTTTTTGAAGTGTATTTTTTTATTGTTTTATATTTTTTTCTTAATTTATTAAAAAAACCAACTATACTTAAATCGATTTTATCAGGTAATTTTGTATTTCTGATAACTTTAAATTTTATTTCAATATATCCAGTAAAAATTATTGTATTATTTACATATATTCTTGCATTTACATTTTTATTTTGTATAAGATAATTATATAAAGAATTACTATATTTTATACTCAAATCTACAATTGTATCTTTTATTTTACCTTCAAAAAGGTCAATTTGTTGAGTAATCTTAAATTTATTGTCATATATTGTATATTCTGTCCAAGTAGAATTTTGATAAATTTCAAATTTCATTGATGTTACTTTTGTTGCCATATTAATCCTTTTTTAATATCCTAATGCTTCTGCAAGTTTTATTTCATCCCTAAGTTTCAATGCAATTTCCCTTGCATCTCCATTTACATAAGAATTATTAAAATAAATGTTTACATAAATATCCCTTGCACCACTTGCACTATAAGAAGTAGTAGAAGTATTAGTTACATCCGCAAAAGGATTTTCTGTTGATGCATTTGCAATTCCAGATTGTGCGTCTTGTATCATTTGTGTTATTTGTTCGCTCGAAAATGCAGTCCATTTTACTGTCCCTAATTGGTTCCATTGCAATGTAACAATATAATATATAGTAGTTGCAAGTGCTTTCAATGCCTGAACAATATTTGCAATCATTACAGAAAAAAGTATTAAAGGTGGTATTAGTAATTGTAAAATAGGTGAAAGTATTTGATATATTACTTGTAAAATTGGTGCAAGTGCTTGAAGTATTGGTCTAAATGCACTATCTAACATTTTTATTATTGGTTGCATTACATTTTTCAATGCTTGAAAGGTTTGCATTTGTTGCAAGATAGATATTATAAAACCACTAATACTACTTAAATCTACTCCAAATGCGTTAGACATAAAATTTCTTATATTATCTCTTAATTTGTCCTTAAAAGTTGTTAAATCTCTTTCTGTTTCCCTGAATTGTCCTGATATAATTTGTATTGATTGTGATAGTTCTAAAATATTTGTAGTTGTTTCTTGTATTACATTTTTTTGTTCTTCTTCATATTCAATATATTCACCCATCAATTCTTCTAATTTTAATAAATAATGCTCTGATTGCAAATAAGTCATACCTTGTTGAATTTTTGTAGTAGTAGTAGTATTAGATTGTTCTGAAGATGTATTTTTATTTGTATTTTTTTCTATTTGTTGTAAATATTTTAGTTGTTGTTCATTCGCAACTTTCTGTTGCTTCAAAATTGCAATTTGTGTTTCATAATATTTTATTAACTCTTCATTTTTTTTCTTTCCTTCTTCTGTTTCTTCTGTTCCAGAAAATAATTTTAATCTTTTTATCTCTTCTTTGTAATAATTTATTTTATTATCAATTTCATTACTATTTAGATTTAAATTCATTTCTGCATTTTGTTTCATCTTTTCTACTATTTTTGTTAGCCAAGTGTATAAATTTTCTAACATAGGTGCAAATACACTTCCAATCGTTTCTTTCAAATCCCCAAACGCTTGTTTAAGTTTATTCATACTGCCCGCAAGTGTGTTTCCTTGTGCCTCTGCTGCTCCTTTTACTCTATCTCCAATTACACCTAAAATTTCACTATAATCTTTTGCATTTTTTATAGTGTCCTTCAAGTTCGGTAATAGTCTTGTAAGTTGTGTGGTTTCTCCTTCCTGTGCCTTTGCTAACATCTCCACCGCACTTTTTAGGTCAATTCCAAAAGTTGCACTTAAGTCACTTGCAGTTTTTATAGTTTGTTCCATATCTTTTGCAGAAATGCCCATCTGCAATCCAACCTGTATTGCATCTTTTACAACTTCATCACTTATCCCAGTTATTTTTTGCATTATACTTGCAAGATTGTTAAAATATTGGGTATATATTGACAAATTCAAACTTCTTAAAGTTTGTTCAAATCTAACCTGAACTTGTTCCGCTTGTGTATATTCTTTTACACACTCTGAAATACCTTTTGCAAGAAGTGCAAAACTACCAGCTATTGCAATAACATAAGGATTTGATAATGCAAATTGTTTTATTCCAGAAGTAATTTGACCAATCCCACTAACAACATTACCTGTTTTTATGTTTTGAAAACCTGCATTAATGTTGTGTGTTGCTTCTTTTATTTGTTTATCAAATTTGCTTGTTGCATTCCTTGCTTGGTCAAATCCATTGGGGTTAAATGAACTTTTTATTTTTATTTCTGCTGTTGCCATTTATTTACCTTTATAAAGGTCGTTTAATTTTTTTATGTAAAGACTTTGTATATAATTCATTATTTGCATTGTCTTATATCCTTGTGTGCTGGGGTTGTTACCTGATGGTAATCTTAACCAACTCGCATTTTCTCTATCAATACACATAAAAAACATATCAAACCACCAAGACCATTTTTGATATAATTCATATATTTCATTTTCTACACTTACATCCCCACCATCAAAAAGTATGGTTGCAACTTGTCTTATTTCGGTTGCAACCTCTTTTGAAAAGGGATTTGGGAAAACCAACTCCCTATAATTTCATTGTAAAGTAGTCCAGATTGTTTTAATACTTTTATTAACTCATCAATATTCAATTTTTCACCATTTTTTGTAAAAGTATGGTCTATTATACATTTAGGGAAAAGGTCTCTCAAAATGTTAATATTTTTTTCTTCATCGGTCGCAGAAAAATCTTTCATTTCCAAAACTGTTGGTTCTCTGAGAAGTATATAATCATTTTCATCTATTTTTATTTTTATTTTATATATAAATTTTTCTTCAAAATCTTTAATTTCCATAAAATTTGCTCCTTTTTTTATAGTGTATATTAGTGCTGGGGTCATAATCTTTCATTATAAGTGATTTTTGCCCCAAACTTTTTAGAATATTACAAAATATACTATATGTATTTACTAGCATTTGTATTTACTAATTCAACAGTAATTAATTCATCTGAAATACTATCAATTGCTTTTAATGAAAAAGAATGTTTTAATACTTCTGTCCCTTTTACACCAAAGTCACTAGTTGTAATTTGACAAGTTGATATAGTAATAGTCATCGAGTAATTAAGTCCTGTTTCAATCTCTTCATCTGAAGTAAATTTTAATTCAAGTGCAAAAGTATTATCAGTTTTGTAATAATCTGTGTATTGTTCAATACTATTATCATCAAAAAGTGTTTCAATATTAAATGTTATTTGTCTTTGTGCTGGTTGTGGTTCATAAGTGTAAAGCCCGGTAAGATTAGTTTGTATATCTTTTTGTAAGTTATTTTTATAATTAAAATCAAAACTTGTAATTTCAATATCAGTTGTTCCAAAAGTTAATGAACCACCTGTAAATTTGAAAGGTCTTCTTGAACTTTTAGAAAGACTTGCAAGTGTTGTTCCTACTTCTTCATTTTTTCCTACACCTTTTACATCTACTTTTACAAAGTCCCCAGCACTTCCTGATAGTTTTAATTCATCGATTTTAAAACCACTATAACCAAAAATATCCGCAACCCTATCAATTTTTACTGAAAAAGAAGGAAGACTTGCACTTTCTGACATTTCTATTGCGGTAAAAGTATGTTTTTTTCCGTTTGTTCCTTGTGTGATAACAGTTCCTTCCGCTCCAAGTGCCCCACCAATAAGGTATCCAATATCATCTGGTCTTGCAAGACAAGAAAAACCACCTTCTACTTGTATTTTTGTAGTATAATTAGCGGGTTCACCTTTTGCACCTACAATAACTCCTTCCACTTTTTTTTCTCTTGTTTCTTTCAAGTCTTCACTAAAAAACGCATATTCTTGTGTTGTGGTAACCAATGTTCCCCAAGTTGTTTCCTTCCCAATTTGCAATTTTGCCTTATTTCCTGTAAGTATTGCCATCTTTTTTCTCCTTTAATTAATTTCTGTATAATAGTCTATCTTAAAAATCACAATTTTTGTGTTAAACTGTGATTGTTCATCTACATCATAAAAATCTACATTTTGTAGTTTGTTATAATTTATAATGTTACCTAAATCATTATTTTGTTTATTAAAATTAAAAAAATAACTTACATAATTTTTTACAACATTATTACTATCAGTATTTTTATTTTTTAATTTAAAAATTAATACAATATCTACATCAATTTCTAAAAGATTTGATAAATTGTCCAATTCCAATATGTTTAATTGATTTACTAAAAAGTAAAAATTTATTTCACCACCTTGTAATATATCTGCATCACCATCAATAAAATTATCTATTGTTTTTTCTTTATTATTTATATCAGAAATATAAGTATTTAAATTGTTTTTATAGTAATTAAATATACTATTATGTATTGTTTTATAATCCACTATTATCCCCTAATTCTTTATCTAATATTTTTTGTATTTTTTTATCTATAAAATCATTATATTTTCCTGAATTAATATATTGCTCACCTTTTTCCATAAACTTTTTTCCTGTAAAACCACCAAAACTTTTCTTTTTTATAAATTTTCCATTATCTGTTATAAAATATAAATATTTGTTTTTGCGGGGAGTGCGGGGTTTAATACCTTCGTTCTGAAAAAGTGCAATATATTTTGCAGATATGATACCTATATTATTTCTTACCTTTCCAACAATGTATTTTCTTATTTTATCAGATTGTTTATATAGTCTTCTTACATCTTGTTTTATATCATTTTTAACTTTGTTTGTTACTGCTCCAATAATCTTTTTGTCTATTTTATTAGCAATTTTATAATCAAGTTTTTGTAATAAATTGTCTAAATTATGTTCAATTATTACCTGTTGCATTATCTTCTGTATCCTTCTAATTTACTTAAATATTTATTATAATTCGTATAGTTTATAAAAGTTCTACTCATTCCATCACTACCTATTAATCCTGTTATACCAATGTTTTTATGTGTTTGTAAATAAAGTAGTGTTGCAATTTCTGCAATTACAATCTTAAAAATACTATCTACATTTTCACTTGTCCAACCGATATTGTAGTCAACTTCTATTTTTGTATTTTTATAATTTGTATAATTTTTTATTGTAATGTAGTATTTTTCTATCACCACATCATTTATATCAATATTCACATCATCTATTTTTAAATCACTTACCTCGGTGATATATCCCCTTAAAACAATAAAATCATTGTAAATATTATAAAAAGTCTCTTTTATATTTGTTTCTTCTAATTCATATCCTACATAATCTTTTACTATTTTTTGTGCTGCAATTATGCAATCTATTTTTATTTCATCTATTTCTTCACTTGTTTCATAGTCGTTTGTAAAAGTATTAAAATATTCTAAATCTATTAACATTTTTATTCCTTTCTAAACTTAATTAAGGAAGGTAGGGTATAAAACCCCACCAACCTGAATTAAATTTTAATTAAGAAGATTTAAGAAGATTTTGCAACTAAATGTATTACATCATCTGCAATTACGGGTTTTCCATTCATATAAAGTTCTGCTTGATAGTAAACATTTACATCACCAGGTTTTCTAATAGGTGTTACAATAAGTTCTGTAGCAATTGCAACTGCATATTTTGTTTTATCAAATGCAACTGCAACTATAGAACCACCAGTAGTTGTATTTAACGCATAAGAAGATACAATAACTGGAACACTGAAAATTGTTTTATTAATTAAAAATTCATTAGAAATTGGGTCTTTTGCACTTGAACCAGTAATTAATTCAATCGCAAAATCTGGGTGAATAACAATTACAGGATTATCTAAAAGAGACTTTGCTTTAATTGCGAGTGCTAAAAGGTCTTTAGGCGCTGGTGCTCCAGTTGCTGCACAAGTAATTGTGTTAGTGGAGCTTGCCTTAAATACACCAGTGAATTGATTAGTGCCAGTTCCTACTAAAGATTGATACCATACTGCATCAGAAAATACTTTTGCAAATACATTTTTCAATTCATTTTCAAAATTTGTATTAAACGCAACTGCTGCATAAGACACAGGGAGTAAAGATACAAAAGGTTTTGGGGAAAGTGAAGTTGCACCAAGAACACCAGTGCTATCTGCACTAATAGATGATGCATCTTCTGCATTTCCTACTGGTCTTGCTGGGGTAGGTGCAAATACAGGTATATTTGTTTGTGCGTTTTCACCATAAAAATAAGAATAATCTTTTATAAGGTCATTTTTTTCAATTGCTTGTGATACGATTGACTGAATTACATTAATATTTCCAGTTCCATTGAGTGTTATTGCTCTTTTTTCTTTCATTGCTTCTACAATATTTCTAAAAGAAGTATCATTTTTCTGTGTTGGTATTTCGATGTTTCTTAATTCTTTTTCCATTTCTTTTGCTCTCCTTTCTGCTTTTAGTGTTTCAATTTGTTTTTCAATATTTTCAAACTCTACTTTTTCATCTTCTGTTAAGTTTCTGTTCTCTTTCTTTGCATTTTCAATTATTTCGCTTGCTCTTTTCAAAAGTTCTTCCATCTTTAGCTCCTTATTTTAATAATTCTAAAACTTTTAATTTATAATAATACAAGTCAACTTCCGCATTTTGCGACTGTGTGTTTTCTTTCGACACAGTGTCAATATCGTTATTATTGACTTGTGTATTATTAACTTCCACAAAATATTTTTGTTTAATCTCATCTAAAATTACCTTTCTATTCTCTTCTGTTGCATTTTCAATTATGTTTATTATACTTCTTGCCTCTACAAAAGAAGTAGTTGTGGTGTATGCTGGAAATACTACACCAAAAGATACTTCATATAATTTCGCCTCTTTAATCTCTCTTATATTGTTAGTATTGTCCCAATTTTCTTTTATTGCTGAAAATCCAAAAGACAACCCAACTACATCACCCCGTGAAACACATTCGTAAAGGTCTCTCGCAAAACTTACTTTGTCATTTATTTCAATCCTGCATTCAAGATAATTATCAGTATCATTAAATACTAAAGTTCCTGACTTACTATTTCCTAAACATTTATCGCTATTGTGATTAATAAGTGCATATATTCTATTTTCCAATATTGTCTTTGTAAAACAACCTTTCCTTAACACTTCTCTAAAACCACCAAGGTCTTCTGAAAATTGGTCATAAGGTATAAAACCTATTATGTATTTTTTTCCTTCATTTTCTTCTGCTCGTAATTCCTGTTTTCTAAATTCAAATACTCTAACTTCTCTTTTTTTACTCATTTTGTTCTATCTCCTTTTGTATCATTTTTGATTTTGCTCCCCAACTCTCAAATACATCATCCTTTACAATTCCTACACCAATAATAAAATTAGTATTCGCTGCATTATTATCTATTTTATTCATATTTAATTTTTGTCTTGCCTCGTTGATTGATATAATTCCATTTTTTAGTTGATTGATTAACATATTACTATACTTTTCCACATCAGTTGTAAGTAATTCTGTAAATTCAAATTCAAAAAAATAATTCTGTTGTTCTAATTCTGTAAGTAAAAATTGATTAAAATATTGTGCAATTCTATCAGTATATTGATTTAGACAAGTTTGAATAAAAAATTGATTAAATTGTTCTACACTATTATATTTGTTTTGCCCCGACAAAAGTTCATAGGGCACATTAAAAAAATTGCAAATTTGTCTATCTAAAAATTCTCTATTTTTATATAGTTCATCAGTATTATTCTTATGTTCAATTGTTTCAATCCTAACACCCTTAAATTCTGTTAAGGGTTTTCCCAGATTTTGTCCAGAAAAAAGATAAGAAAAAAAATCCAATATTTCTTTTATTTTGTTAATATCTAAATTTCTATAATCACTATCGTTAAGATTAAGTTTCAATTTACTAAAAAAACTATTGTTAAAAATAAATCGTAAAAAATTTTGCACTTCATTACTTGTTGCAATTGTATTTTTTGCATACTCTAAAACACCCTTTCCTTGCACTCCATCATATCCCAAACTTGCAGGGATATGAACAATATCTTGTATTGTATATTCTTTACCACCTATTTCAAAATATTTATTAAAATTACTAACTTTTATTTTTACAATTTCTGGGTCAATTCTAATTAATTGAGATATATTACCATTAGTATCTTTCACTTTGTAAATAAAAGTATTTCCATATTTAATTAAATCACTAACCAATAAACTATAAAAAGATACAGAAGGTTCATAAATATTTGGTTTGTATTTTACTATTCTATAAAGATTATGCCAACCTGCAATTCTCTTCTCTCCGTCTTTTCCTTTGTAATAAAGAATAATGGGTAATGAAGACACTACATTTTTAATTAATTGACTACAAAACACTACTACATTATTGCTTTCATCCAATCCAGAATAGACCTGAAGTGTATTAAAATAATCAAAAGGTATCGATATATTTTTACTTCTCTTATTAAATAAATTTATTTTCATATTTATCCTAATAAAATTATTTTTTATTTACACTTTCCCTAATATATAATAAAAAATTCGACACTTTTTTTGATAAAAAATTAAAAAATTTTTAAGATTTTTTTGATAACATCCATTGGGGATAGATATTATAGGTATAACGATTTAAATATTGTGATTATATCTGTTTCTTGCTGGGGTTGTGTGTTGTCCATTATGTTTTGTTTCTTTGTCTTGTTTATATACCCTGTTACACCAATTATTGACATTAATGAAGACAAACAAGTATCTATCTTAAGTTCTGTGTTTTTTGTTTCTTTTTGTAGTTTGATAAAATTATTGTTTGTATAAACTCTTGCATTTGACAATTGCCACAATGCACATTTATTATTATCAATCAATTGTTTGTTTACCAAAAATTCTTGGTAGTTCTTTGTATATTCTGAAATATTTAGTAAATTTTGTCTAACTACTACACAATTATCTACAAATTCTTTCAATATATTTATATAATCTATGCTTCCCCATTCATCAAAGTATAGGTCAACTTTTTTAATTAAGTTATATTCCTTCATAAAATCTAAAACAATATGTAAAACAAACTCCCTGTCTATAAAGTTGCCCTCACACATTATCAAATCCCTAGATGCAATAAATTGTGTGTAAAGGTTTCTTATTGTTTCTGTTCTGGTTATTAAACTTGTATTGGTAGTAAAAATAAAATGTTTGAGATAAATTTTGTTGATTTTGTCAATGTAAAATGCAAAAGTAACAGATGTTAGGTCTTGTCTATCAGAAAAGTCCGCACCGACCGAGCAAAAAGAATTAGACAATATATCTTTATTCAAATATTCTTTATATCTAAAATAATTCTTTTCACATTCTTGAATAACATTAAAATCAATAAATTCATTTTTATTACCCAAAACCCACATATTTAGATTTTTTGTTAGAAAAGAGTTATACAATTCTTTTTTATTTTTTGCTTCTGTATATTGTTTTTCAAGTAAGTCTAATTTTACAAAAGATGCTGGGTTTGCTTTCACATAACACTTTGTGTTTTCAACATTATCGTGTTTATCAATTTCATACAATATACAAAAATAATTATCATCTTTTATTACATTATTTAATATATTTTTACTATATTCATATTCAACTCTTCCTGGTGCATTTTCATTTATATAATTTGCAGTAGTAATCATAAAAAGTAAACTATCTGCTCTTTTGTGCATTGCAGTAGTAAACATATTCAATAAAGAATAATCTTGCATTGCACTTACTTCATCAGCGATTACAATACTGGGGTTAAATCCATCAAACCCTTTGAATTTGCTCGATAGGGGTCTATATACACTAAATTTACTTTCATTTACAATAGAATGTGCATATATTTTTATAAAACTACTTAAAAAATCATCTTTTAACACAAAATTTTTTAGGTAGTTGTAGATTATTGCACTTTGTTGGTAATTAGTAGAAATACTATATATTTGTGCACCATTTTCCTGTAATAAATTTACAAGTGCAATCGCTGCTGCTAATGGTGATTTTCCATTTCCCCTTGCCACAAAAATAAATGCCTTCTTAAATCTTCTTGTCTTTTTTTCTTTATGATACCAACCAAATATATTTGCAATTATAAATGATTGCCAATTATCGAGTATAAAATTTTTATCAAGGTATTCCTGTTCTGAAAATTTAAGACTTTCAATAAAATTAATAATATTATCAACTTTCTTTTCATCGTAAAAATATTCAAAATCTTTCTTTGTTTGTCTTTTTAGGTCATTATCAAATCTTTTTACTGCTTTATAGACACTATCACAAACACTTATTTTTCTATTTAACACATCATCTTTATATTTATAATATTTCTTATTCATTGCTATCCCCATAATTATTTTGATAATAATTACAAAAAACATTACAGTTACAATATTCTTTACATCTAATATCATTAACCCATCGGTCAGTTTCATCACAAATTGGTAAATCATTGTCACACACATTGTTATAATGTTCTATCTCGCTAAATTTTGTATTAATAAAATTAATAACTTCCTGCTCTGGTAAAATTTCAATAGGTATTGATGTAACAATAGTTTGTGGGTAATTTGGTATTTGTTTTGATTTATTTTTGTTATAATCCTTCACAATTGCATCAATATATATTTTATCTACTTTATAACTTGCATCTTGTAATAAAAGTCTATAAATATTCTGTTGCATAGTCCACTCAAATTGTCTTGTATTATACATTACAACATAAGATGTTGTTACTTTTATATCTCTTAATTCTTTATTGTGCTGGGTATAACAATCAAATTGTCCAGTAATCCAGTATTTTCCAAATCTTTTTTTAAGTCTTTCTTCTAATATAGTAGTAGTATCTGCACCCCTTTGTTCAATAAGGTTATGAACTGCAGTTCCAAACATAGACCAGACTAAATCAATATCATCTATTTCAATATTTTCATAGTGTCTTCTGGTTAGTAATATAATTTTTGTTGGGTTTAATATTTCTGTAACCCTATAAGTGTATTCATCCGTAATTTTTCTTGTGTTAATATCTACGATAGTATTATAAAAATGTTGTGGTAGTGTTTTATTTATTTTCATCTTTATCTCCTTCAATTAGTTTTAATGCAGGGTGGTCATTGTGTTTTTGTTTACTTTCCAATAAATTCTGTGCAAGTTGTAGTCGACCCTTTGGGGATGTTAAAAATTTGTCCAGTAAATCACAAGAAGATTTTATATAGTTTACATATTGTCTTGTATAGATAATTTTTTTATCAATATTATCAATTTTATCTATTTCCATTTTAATTTTCAATGCTTGATTATAAATTTCAAATGCACTGAAAAACTGCAGTAAGTCAATTTTCGCTAATATACCCAATACACATAGTTCATTTTTTGTTACTTCAAAATATTCTTTTGTTTCCTGTTCCCAATCTTGTTTGGGTTTTACATCTACCAGTTTTTCAAGTGGTATTTCATCTGTATTTATAGGTTTTGCACTTCTTTTTGATGTTTGAACACCCTTTAATTTATGTTTATCTATCATAATATACACCTTTATTAAATTATTTATTTTTTGTCTATACCTAATAAAATTAGGTTATCAATACCTATTTTATAATTTAGTTCGTGATTGTGAAAAAGGGTGAAGGGGCTCGAATAAAGGAAAGACAGACTTTTTTTATTCATACCCCCCGCCCCTATTTTGCATATCAGTAATTTTTTGATGGCAAGATTTGCACAATACGACCAGGTTGTTCTTGTCATAAAAAAGGGTTGGGTCTCCGTTTGGTTTAACTATGTGATGCACTTCAAGATGGTTTGTTGAACCACAAACAATACAATGGTCATAGTATCCCAACATTTCCTTTTTAATTTTAATCCATTGGGGAGAATTACGGAGTAGTATATTTGGATAATATTTTTTATTAGTTATGAAAGATTTAAACTTTATGTTTTTAATATGTTGTTTATAATTCTGATATTGTTGTTCAAATTGTTTGTGCTGGAAACAATAGTTGTTAGGGTCAGTATCTTCAAGATAGTTAACACAACCAGGATATTTACACATCTTCATTTTTCATCTCCCTATCAATTTTTTTTAATACAAGTAGTGTTTTATTACTTCTGTGATATTTTTGTTTTTCTAAAACATAATCAACCAATACTGTTATACTAACATCTACATCCTGACATTTTTTGATATATTCATTTGCTTTTTCGATTGCAGGGAGTAATCGTTGGTATTCATATATGTTTGCTTGATATT
>JAWABG010000029.1:0-13152 GCA_038884715.1 Candidatus Woesearchaeota archaeon
AGTCATAAGATGTTTTAAAAATCCAGTCATAAGATGTTTTAAGAATTCTTTTTTGTTTGGTTTTTCCTTTATTTGTTATTGTTTTTCGTTCGATATCTGTCTGGAAAAGCAATTTTTGATATTCCTCAATCAGCTCTTTATTACTTCCAGAACAAAGCATATTTTCTAAAATAATGCTATTCTTAAACTTTCCAATTGTCGCATTAGAATCAGGTTGTATTGCTTGTTTTTCTATCTCTATAAGTTCTTCTTTAGGTAAAGACTCATTTCCCAGTTCTTGTGCAAGTTTAATTAGTCGTGGATTAACCATTTTATTATTTGAGGTCTTTTATTATGTCAGTGAATATTGGGTGTCCTTTTCCACCTGCGCTATATTCTTCCGCTTTGTTTAGTGCTACGTTTATTTTTTGATGCTTTATTAAATCCATAACTGTTTGATAATTCTGTTTACTTTCAACGAATCTTTTTTTAACACCAGGATATTCCTCAGTTCCTTCGCCCAATAATTGTTTAGCAATGTATAGATCAAGAGGGTCGTCCCTGTTGTAGTCTCTAAACTTGCTAGCGACTTCATCAGTCCATTTTAGTCTATGCCACAGAACATAAGGAGCTATCTGTGTTATGTGATCAAGATTCACTTTGTCTTTTCCTTGTAGCCAGGCTAGTGATTGTGCGTATCTTTTTAGCGTTTTATCTGCTCTTCTACTGCCACTACCAATAAATGCTGCTCGCAAATAGAGTCCGTCATCAGTATCGTTTTGATCTATGCTTCTTTTTTGTCCATATTTTGGGCTTACATTTATTTCTGCGATTAGGAATGCAAAATAGGTTTGTGCATCATTATCGAGCTTAATTTTTTCTATCTCTTTAACTATTCTTGCTTTTTCATTGTTGTTTAGTGTTTGAAATCCTTGACCTTTTAAAAATTTGGCGTGTTCACCTGTTAGATGGTCGAGGTTATTGTATATCTCTTTGTAAGGTTTTCTTGAGTTAAGAACACTTAAAGCTTTCTCTGTCACTTTAAGATTGCTTAATTGTTTATCTTTTTTATTTTCATAATCATCACTTATGCTTATTGCATTCACCACTCCTGAAAATTTTGATTCAACAGCAACGTCAAATCTGTCAAGCATTGGAGGAATTAATCCATTATTTCCCCTATCGCTGTAGTTACATGTTGCAAAAAATGGCTGTCTGCCAGTATTAATAGAATAGTTCAAGTAATTCCATCGCCCTCTATCCACTCCATTAAGTATCATGGATTGGTTTGATTCTGGAATTCTATTAAACTCATCAATGATTTTTGGAGGAACAAGTATGAAGTGCTGCCAAACTACTTCTTCTTTTTGTCCGTGCAGTTTTCCATAATCTGGTCTTCCAATCATTTTTTCTTCTGTTTTTTGTGGATCTCCTCTTATTGCAACTTGTTTAACTAGGTCAAGAGGAAGGTTGTTGAATACTGCGTTAAGGTATTCTGCTGAAGTAGTTTTACCTACACCATATTCTCCGAATAAAAGCATTTTTCCCTTATTTAGTTGTGTTAATACTCCGAGCAATAGTGCAGAATTGTAATCTTGTCCAGAGACTTTAAGATCGTCCCTGCATAAATAGAATTCATCCTTAATTCTTTGGTATAAATCTTTGACTTTATCTTGTAATGATGGATTAGCCATTTTTATTATCCTCCAAAAATTTTTTTTACAGCAAATTCAAATAAGTGTGACTGACTTCTAAAACTGCCATCACGAAGTTCTTCTTTTATCTTTAACATTACTTCTTCGTCCACACTTATGCTTGTCTGATATTTCATATTGCCCCCTATTAATTCTTATTTATTGCTAATGGTTATTATTACTAGTATTTAAATCTTTCGTTTTTTTAGCCACTATTAAGTAACAAAATAGAACTTTTGTAATTAACAATGTAATACATTCTCCGACATACCTATTTGGCTTATGGGAGCCCTCTGCCTTATTGGTGAACAAAAAATTGAACTGCATTATTTATGAAAAACCATTGCAAAGCAAAGAGGGAAGTTTTTGCTATTCTTGTCTTGTCTTCATCAAATGGAAGTATGGAACGCTTGAGAACTTCCAGAAGATCAGGAATAAATGTGTTCGGAGGTGGAAAAGAAAATGATAAAAGCACTTGTATTGATATTATTATTGTTGGCTCTGCCAGTTGTAATGGCTGTTGACTTTAATAATAGTATAAGTCCAGAAGATCAACAGACTTTTGACCAAATTTTGGCACCTGTAATGAAGATATACGACTTCATAAAATACGCCGCCACTGTGCTTGCAGTATTAGGATTGGTTTTTGCAGGCATATCATTCATGTTAAGCGGCAGCGATACAGGCAAAAGACAGTCTGCAAAAAATATGGCTTTGTACATCGTCAATGGACTTATAATAATTTGGGTAGCCCCACTAATAGTTGGCTACTTAACAAGATGAAGCCGACAATAATTTTTTTCTTTATTTTTTTATTATTAGTTAGATTTAGTTATGGCTATGATTGTTCAAACTTTCAAGGAAACAATTACACAGACTGTATTGAATTGAATAATAATGACGAGAACTTAATAGCAAACTTGATTTATAGAAATACATCTTTTCCCGATTATGAATTTGTTAGGCAATATAATGATCAAATTGTTGTCAATAGTCCTCCAATTGAAACATCAATCTATAATTCTGGTGTTATTCAGAATGCTTGGAATAGTATATTAACTATTCATCCGTCGATAAAATATCAAAATAAGTTAATACATACCTGGCAGAATTAATGCTAGAGCAGAATATAATTATTCAGTAAACCTGCCGAGTGATTATTTTAATGCTGATAAAGTTAATGGTGAAATCTGCAAAATAACCTATTCAAAAGAGAACGACTAATCAGATATTAACTGGTTTGTTGACGATAAAAACATCGGTGAAAATAAAAACATAGAAATAATCGGAAACAATTATTCACTAGTATCAACACAAGCCGATATTTCTGGTACATACAAAGCGGATAATTATGTTTGGGATAGATTTTGTTGCAATTGGTATAATGGTCATTGCACAAGATACTGCTATAACTGTGAATACAGAAATACAAATCACATAACAAACAGCTTATCGATAAATGATAGTCAGAATGTAACCTATTTTGAAAACTTAAACATTCCAGCTTTCACAATAACGAGCCAATATTTAGGAACAAATAAAGGCAGATTGGAAAAAGATAATCTTACGAGCATAAAATTAACTTTCAACAATTCATTTTATGAGGAATCAGAATTTGTTTATAGTGCAAATTTCTCAAAAAAACCATATTACTTCCTTGAACTAAATGCAATAAGACAAAATAATAAAATAATTAACAATCTTATTATAAGTAATAATTCAATTTATGTCAAGGATGCAAGCAACTGCACATTACATTATTATAATTTTTTCAAGAGCGAACAAACTAGCTGCAATATTAATCTGGGTGATGAGCCAGAAAGAAGAATTCAGCCACATCATGACGACAAAAATCTATATTTACTGCTTAAGGTTTTAATATTTTTGGCAATAATTTTTATTATTTACAAGACCATTAAGTTTTTCTGGGGAAAATACCTATTAATTATTCCAATAATTATTTTTTTGCTTCCAGGAGTTAGTGCGGCTGACGATTGTGGAATAACAAACTTGGCAGGAAAAAGGCTGTCCGCTTCCAGACGTATCCGAGCCCGACAAAAAGCTTATTTTGGAATATTTGGAAGATATGGAATTAGGAACAAACATTAATCCTAGCAGCAAAAAAGGTACACGTTCATTTGTACGACTTAGAAATATGAAAACAAAACTAAAAAAACTTAAGCATAATGCTAGAAAAAGAAACAGGAATAAGTAACATGGCTGAACTAGAAAACAAGGAACTAGAAGTATTACGATTCTTTCATAAGATTAGACAAGGACAAATATTAAGCAAATATAATAGGAATAAGCCACTGAAAGCTGGACAGTTTGCAAAAGTCTTAAAAACATTTTGGCATTGGCATCAAAGAAAAAACAGAAAACAAGGAAGAGATATTAGAGATATTACAGCAGAACTTGATTCTAGAGATGAAAAACCAAAATTCAACTACTTCACAATAGACGACTTAAAGAAAATTTGCAATGAAGTCAAATATAAATATAGAATTTTGATGATGTTTTTATTCGATAGTGGAATTAGGGCACCAACAGAACTAATGAACGTAAGAACAAATGACCTTGAATGGAATACTCAAGGAAATTGTTATACGCTAAATATTAGATAAGAATCAAGTAAAACATTTGGCAGAAAAATCAAACTATTGTTATGTTCGGATATGCTTAAAGAATATATTGAAAAAGAAAAAGTACAACCAGAAACGTACATATTCAAGGGAAGACCTGCACACATAAACCAATATATACGACAATTAGCTTATAAAATCTTAAATATTGGAGAAGCAGAAACCGTAATAATAAATGGAAGAAAATTAGAATACATTAATAATGGAGTCAGCATGTACGATTTTAGACATAGTAGTGCTTGTTATTGGCTTCCACGATATAAATCAGAATCTGCATTAAAATATAGGTTTGGTTGGAAAAAAAGTGATATGATTCACTATTACACAGAATTCTTGGGAATGAAAGACACAATAAGTGAAGACGACCTATACCTGGACGTGAGCAAAACAGAACTAGAAAAACAAATCAACAACAAAGGAAGAGAAATAGAACTATTAAATGACCAACTACAAGATCAGAACAAAAAAATGAAAGAACAAGACCAGAAAATGCAAGAAATAATGGACGTACTAAGAGCCCTACAACTAGAAAAACTGGTCGAACAAAAAACAGAAACGTAATACATATTCCGAGATACTATTAATTATTATCAGAGCCCTTGCTCTGATAATGGAAACTGAATTATTCATCTTACGAGAAAAGCAAAGACTACTAACAAAATATAACTGCAAAACCATAGGGGACGTTATTGAAATCTTAGAAAAAATGCTAAAAATCAGGTAAGCCGTTTTTAAGAACAAAATATAAAAGTAGTCCTCTCGGGGCTCGGCTCCCATTGTTGACTTTTAGAGGGCTATCACGATTTTTTAACATGTTATTGAGAACAAATAAGACTCCAAAAAGGAGTCCTCGAAAGACGAGAAAAGGGTACTAGCCCTGCCAGGACTTCCGAAATAATACTTTATGTACTTTATTTATGTATTATTGTTCGAACCTGGGCCAAGGGATCCAGAGTCCCCTATCCTTGACCGCTAGACTACAGGGCTAAACAACACATGCTGTTATCAATTATGAAAAAAGTAATCTTTATAAATAAATCGCTTTTTCTAAAACTTCATGGCAAGAATCAGAAAGGGTGTTTCATACAGACGATTAGAAAGGCCTTATACAAGAAAATCTAAATTTAGATCTAAGTCTTTTGTTAGGGCTGTTCCGCATAGCAAGATTGCAAAGTTTGAGTTTGGTGAAAAAGGAAAAAAGTTTGAGTATACACTCGAGTTAAGACCAAAGATTGCTTTGCAAATAAGACATAATGCTCTTGAAAGTGCAAGAATGACTTGTAATAGATATTTAGAAAAAAATATTGGAAAGATAGGATATAATATGAAATTAAGAGTTTATCCTCATCAAGTTCTAAGAGAGAATCCATTAGCTGCTGGTGCTGGTGCAGATAGAATGAGTACAGGAATGGCCCATAGTTTTGGAAAAACTATTGGTCTCGCTGCAAGGGTAATGAGAAATCAAGCAATACTAGAAGTAAGTGTTAATAAACCACATCTTGAGATTGCTAAACACTCATTGCAAAGAGCCATTTATAAAATTCCTTGCGGATGTAATATTACTATAACAAAGAATTAACGATACAAATAATTAGATACAAATAATTAATAGTTCTAAGAATTTTTTAATATGGCTTTCAAATCTTTTTCATAGCATTCTTTCTCAATTGCTAATAATAGTTTATTTGTATCAGTATAAATTTCATTTGTATTGTTAAAAAATCTTTTTTTATTTATTCGAATTATATCAGTCTTACTAATATAAACAAAAACAGGTTTATTATACTCTTTTATTTTTTCGAGAAGTAATTCTTGATCTTTTATTGGGTATTGCTCAGTCGGATCAAATATATATATTATAGCGTTGGCAACTGTTTTCATTACGAGGTATGCCTGTTTCTCAATATTATTCATTTTATCTAATCTATTTAATGTGCCTGGTGTATCAATAAATTGAATTTTTTTATTGGCAACACGCACATATCCGAGATTTAGATTTTTAGTAGTAAAATAATAATTTTTTATTTCTGGCTTTGCCGTAGTAATTTTTGATAGAAGTGTGGATTTACCAACATTTGGAAAACCCGCTATTGCAACTGTAAAAAGGTCTGTTTTTATTGAAGGAAAATCTTTCATAATCTTTCTACACTTTTCAATATATTCTAGATTATTTAATAACTTTTTTACAACGCTTATTGTTCTTCCATAATATTCCTTTTCAATCTCAATTTTTTTTGTTTTAGAGATAAGATTGTGGTATTTATTTGTAAGTTCTTCAATCATTCTTGTTGACCATTTTAAAGAATAAAGTGCTTTTTTAAGTTTGTCAACATCAAAACTTATTTTGCATAAGTCCTGATAAAATTCAGATAATTCTCCAATTTTTGGAAAATTTTCAACTATGTAGGATAACTGTTTATTCAAGCTCATACCAAATCTTTTAATTTTTTCTCTGCAAATAATCAATAGTTTTTCTTCACGTGATTTTGTTTTTCTTATTATTAACTTAGATGTTTTAACTCTTGCATTATTAAACGCTATATTGATATATACATCCGGTTTCTCAATTTTTTGCAAATTTTGAAAGTTCATATTCTAGTGAATTTTTGGTTTTTTATAAAGTTAGCTGAATTTTTCTAATTATTAGAATATAATAACCATTAAAATATAATTTTAAGAATAACTTATCTAATTTATTTGTATTATTCCATCTTGCTTGAAAATTCTGTTTTCTCCCTTTTTTAAAGTTCCATTAATTTTTCCATCAACGAATTTGACAAAGTTTTCTCCTGCATAATCCACGACTATCTCAACACCTTTCGAAATATCTGTTTGACTATTTCTTGATATTATTATAGTATAATCTCCACCATCTATATATTCTGGAAGATAAAATATTCTATAATAATTATTTTCTACTTGTTGCGCAATCAATATTTCATCAGTAATCGTTTTTAAGAATTGTTTGACTCTCTCTCTGTTATTTTCTGCCTGAATCTTTACCATTCTCTGAGTGATTACACCAAAAAAGATTATAAATATTAACATCATTATTCCAAGGATGATTGTAAATTCAGTACTGGTTTGTGCCTTTTTCATTTTGATTAAGTTATTGCACTTATCTCTACCCAATTCCCCTTTGATTTAACAGATATGACATTTAATCCCTCGTGAACTTGACCTATAGAGATGGTCGGTGGTATTCCCATAGTTCCATTAATTGGAATATCCGAAAAAAATACGCTTTCACTTCTACCATTAGAAAATTCAGTTGTTATCATAATCTCAGATCTTCCAATAATATCTATGCTAACAAGTTCGTTTGGAAACTTGATTTCAAGTTTTATCATTGACCCCTCTCCTAAACTATATACTAATTCAGCAGTAGTCTTAATCTTATTTCCAATAGCATTTACCTCAGACTTGAGAATCTTTTCACTTGAAACTTTTGAATATTGAAAAAATATGTAAGACACACCAATTAATAATGCAAGTGTTAATCCCAAAACTAGTAAATATTCTACTGATATTTGTGCTTTTTTCATAAGACCTCTTTTTTATCAAAAAAATGTTTTTTACTTAAAAAATTTTTTATCGGCTTCAATAAGATAATCTTTTACTCTTTTAAGTATTGAATCTAAGTAATATTTTTCAATATTATCATTAAAAATATCTATTAATTTTGATTTTTCCTTGATTCTATAATAATTCTTTACTTTTTCAACAATAAATAGATCTCTCAATCTTAATAATTGCCTCCTTATATTCGAGCTAGCTATTCCAAGTAAAGCTAATTTTCTTTTTTTTCTTTCCTTAATTACTAATAATTCAACCTGTTTTGAGGATAACGATTTTTTTGCATTTAACATAACATATAGAACATCTACAATAATATCTCTAGAATCTCCAGGCTGCAATAAGCCAATACTAAGACATATTTTTCTACAGAGCTCTCGATCATTTAGGGATTCTGGGCGTTCATATTTGCGTAATGTTATTTCGCTTAACGGTGTATCCTTAGAAATTTTCATATAATGTTTTGTATTTGCTTAATATAAATAGTTTTCGATTAATAATTATAAGGCAAAAAATATAAACTTGGACAGAGGTATTACTTTTATTCGTAAATATTAGTAATCTTTATAAATATTTAACCTTGATTAATAATTATGTATCCACAAAAAGAGGTGAAAGAAGTAGTTACTGAATTGAAGACTTCTCTGTCTTATGGACTTAGTTTAGAAGAAGTAGAAAAAAGACAAAAAGAGTTTGGTCTAAATGAAATCTCTGAAAAAAAGAGAAAATCCGGATGGTTAATATTCTTTTCACAGTTCAACAACTTTATAATTTATATTTTAATTGTTGCTACAATAATTTCTGCCATTTCTAAAGATTATGTTGAAGCAATTGTAATACTTGTAATATTAATTTTAAATGCAATTATGGGATTTGTCCAAGAATCAAAAGCAGAAAAAGGAATAGAGGCACTAAAAAAAATGGCAAGTCTCAAAGCCAATGTTATTAGGGAGGGAAAACAAGAAGAGATTGATTCAAAATATATTGTTCCAGGTGATATAATTATTTTGACAACAGGGCAAAAAATACCTGCTGACGCTAGATTATTTGAAGCAATAAATCTGAAAACTCAGGAAGCAGCTTTGACAGGTGAGAGCTTAGTAATTATAAAGCATACTAATAAACTAAAAGAGGGCGTCAAAGTTGGTGACATGCATAATATGGTATTCACTGGTACAATTATCAGTGAAGGCAAAGGAAAAGCAATAGTAACCTCAACGGGTATGAATACAGAGATTGGAAAAATTGCAAATCTTATTGAAAATGTAAAAAGTGAGGAAACTCCGCTTCAAATAAAGCTAAAAATATTTGGTAAATGGTTAGGATTAATAATCTTGATTATATGTGGAATAGTTTTTATTGCAGGCTTAATTTCCCGAGGGGATGTTTTTGAAATGTTTAAAATTAGTGTTAGTCTTGCGGTCGCAGCAGTGCCTGAAGGATTGCCTGCAGTTGTTACTATTACTCTTGCTTTAGGTGTAAAAAGAATGTTGAAGAGAAATGCACTAATCAGAAAACTTTCTAGTGTTGAAACCCTTGGCTGTACAACAGTTATATGCACAGACAAAACAGGCACACTTACTCATAATGAAATGACAGTAACAAGGATTTTTGAAAGCAATAAAATAATAAAAGTAATCGGTGTGGGTTATAAACCCGAAGGCGGTTTTAGTGAAGAATTTGATAATCTTATTTTAGAAATTAGTTGTTTATGCAATGATGCTGTATTATTGTATGAAGATGGTTGGAAAATTAATGGAGATCCTACAGAAGGATGTCTATTGACTCTTGCCAGAAAAAAAGGAATTAATGAAGAAGATTTGAGAAAGAGATTTCCGAGATTGGATGAAATAACATTTGATGCAAACAGAAAGATGATGTCTACAATTCATCTTATCAACAACAAGAAATATTGTTACACAAAAGGTGCCCCAGAAAATATTATTAATTTATGCAACAAAATAAGAATTAATGGTAAAGTCAGAAATCTGACTGAAAAGGACAGAAAAGTAATTCTTAAACAAAATGAAGAATTTGCCAATTCTGCACTTAGAGTTTTGGGTTTTGCATATAAACAGCTGAATAGTAGAGATTCTAAGAAAGACTATGAAAAAGATATGATTTTTGTTGGTTTATTAGGCATGATTGACCCTCCAAGGGAAGAGGTAAAATTTGCTATTGAAAAATGTAAAACTGCAGGTATAAAGATTGTAATGATTACTGGCGATTACATTGGAACTGCAAAAGCAATAGCAGAAGAACTAGGTATAGAAGGAAGAGCAGTAAATGGTGATGAACTCGATAATATAGATCTTGATACAGAAGTAGAGAATATTGGAATTTATGCAAGAGTTGATCCTGAAGACAAGATGAAAATAGTTACTGCATTAAAGAAAAAGGGGCACATAGTTGCTATGACTGGCGATGGCGTAAATGATGCACCAGCATTAAAGAGTGCAGATATTGGTGTTAGCATGGGTATAACCGGAACTGATGTTGCTAAAGAAGCAAGCGCAATGATTTTAATTGACGACAATTTCAAGAGCATTGTTAGTGCAGTTGAAGAAGGAAGAACAGTTTATGACAATATCAAAAAGTTTATAGGATTTTTACTTGCAATCAACCTTGGCGAGGTTTTAATATTTTTTTTTGCTATGTTTTTTGCCATATTTTTTGATTGGTTCAAATTTAATGGTAATATAGTTCTACCAATGACAGCACTTCAGATTTTATGGATGAACTTGATTACTAATGGTTTGCCTGCTCTTGCCTTAAGCTTTGATCCTCCTGCAAAAGACAATATGATGAAAAAGCCAAGAGATCCGAAAGAAAATATTATATCAAGAGAATTAGCTTTTTCAATAATAATAATTTCATTATTAATGACCATCACAACTTTAGGATTATTTAAATTCGCTCTTGACTCTTCTTCAAATGAATTTGAAATAATAAAAGCCCAAACACTTTCCCTCACATTGGTTGTTATAACATCAGTAGTTGTAGTTTTAGAGATTATTAGGAATAAATATCACACATTTATATTATCAAATAATCTGTTGACTCTATCAATAATTGGAAGTGTTGCGCTACAATTCTTGCTCATATACTCGCCTATTAATAAAATATTTGGTTTAGCTCCCCTACAATTTATTGATTGGATCTATATAGCGATAATATGCTCGATAGTTTTTATTTCTTATTTCTTTATAGAAACCTTAATTAATTTTTTTTTAAAAAAATAATATAACATAATTATGTAATATAATTTGTTTGAAAACTATCATAAAAAGGTGTATACCGGATTAAAATCATTGTTAAGTATATCCTAAAACTAAATAATTAAATTTAAAAAAACAATCATAGTTCTATATAATCCATGGATTCAAAAATAGCTTTAGAGATTCTTCAAAAAGCAGAGAAAGAAAATGCTTTAAATAATAATAAGTTGAATATTATTAAAAAAAACATAGCAAAAAAACATAGATTAAGAAATATTCCAACCAATATTGATTTATTGACAAGCATTCCTCATGAATTTATTAATAGGTATAAAGATATTATTACTACAAAGCCAGTAAGAACAGCAAGCGGTGTTGCAGTTATTGCTATAATGACAAAACCGTTTCAATGCCCTCACGGTAAGTGTATTTATTGTCCGGGAGGCCCGAAAAGCTATTTTGGTAATGTACCACAAAGCTATACAGGAAATGAGCCAGCAACACTAAGGGGGATAAGAAATAATTTTAATCCATATCTTCAAATATTTAATAGACTTGAACAATACATTGTTATGGGCCAAAATCCTGAGAAAGTTGAATTAATAATAATGGGAGGTACTTTTCCAAGTTTTAATAAAAAATATAAGACAAATTTTATAAGAGATTCATTTAAAGCAATGAATGATTTTAGTGAAAATTTTTATTCTAATAATGAACTTAACATTGAAAAGTTCAAGAAATTTTTTATCCTCCCCGGTTCAGTTAATGATAAAAAAAGAATCTTGAAAATACAAAAGAACATATCTCTAATAAAAAGCAAGAAAATTAATTTTCAAAAGGAGAAATTGAAAAATGAAAATTCAAATATTAGATGTGTTGCACTCTGTATTGAGACAAGACCGGATTTCTGCAAAAAAAGAAATATTAATGAATTATTAGAATTTGGTACTACACGTGTAGAATTGGGAGTTCAAACATTAAATGAAAACATTTTAAAATTAATTAACAGGGGTCACACTCTGAGAGATATAGTTTCAGCAACACAATTAATGAAAGACTCATTTTTAAAAGTAGGATATCACATAATGCCCGGTCTGCCAGGAATAAGCAAAGAAGAGGATATTAAAACTTTCAGAGAGTTATTTTCTAATCCTAATTATATGCCTGACGCATTAAAAATTTATCCAACAATGGTCATGCCCGGAACAGAACTAGAACAGATGTATAAATCAGGAAAATATAAATCACTAAAAACAGAAGATGCGGCTGAAATAATAGCTGAGAGCAAAAAATATTTTCCTGAGTGGGTAAGGATTATGAGAGTCCAAAGAGATATACCTACACGCCTTGCTATTAGTGGGGTTGATATGAATAATCTTAGGCAATTAGTTAACAGCATTGCAAAGAAAAAAAATATTAGATGTAGATGCATTCATTGTAGAGAACCAAAAAATTTGAGATTTAAAGATAAAATTGATTTAGATAACATTAAAATCAGAACTCAAAAATATAATGCGAGTAAAGGTATGGAAGTATTTGTCAGTGCCAATGATGAAAAAAATGATATATTATTAGGCTTTTGTAGACTAAGAATTCCTCATAAACCGTTTAGGAGAGAAATTACAAGTAGAAGTGCCGGAATACGAGAACTACATGTTTATAGTCGGGCAGTTGGTATAGGTAAAAAAAATGATAATAGTCTCCAACACAGAGGTTTAGGAAAAAAATTATTAAATGAAGTTGAGAAGATAGCACATGATGGGTACGATATAAAAAAATTATTAGTAATATCGGGAGTTGGTGTGAGACAATATTACTATAAACAAGGTTATAAGCCTGATGGGGTTTATGTTAGCAAAATCTTGGGAAGATAAGTAGCATTAATAATTAGTAAATTTTATTATTATATAGTTTTATTATAATCTTTTATATATCTCATAATTTTTTATATATCTCAAATTTTTAATAATTTTTATTTATATATTTTTTTATTATCATATATCATCTATTATGAATATTTTAATTAATGTATTAATATTCAAA
>JAWABG010000030.1:0-12945 GCA_038884715.1 Candidatus Woesearchaeota archaeon
GTGTTTCGCAGAGGTTCTCCTACTTGATATGTACGGACAGCCAGTGCCAGTTTAACGTCTCAGTGCCTAGTGTTTCGCAGAGGTTCTCCTACTTGATATGTACGGACAGCCAGTGCCAGTTTAACGTCTCAGTGCCTAGTGTTTCGCAGAGGTTCTCCTACTTTTAAAATGGATTTTATTAATGTTGATTTCCGAGTCTCAGTGCCTAGTGTTTCGCAGAGGTTCTCCTACTCAAGAAAATTTACGACAATGACACCATACATTCGTCTCAGTGCCTAGTGTTTCGCAGAGGTTCTCCTACTTTTTTATATGAATAGGCCTGCAAGACACCTATTCCGTCTCAGTGCCTAGTGTTTCGCAGAGGTTCTCCTACCCTGTCAAAATTTCCCTTATTGATTTTAAAGAACTTAACCTCATATTCCACCGTAGGAATATGACCAAATTATGCATTTGATATTTTTTTTGCAATTTTGGCACAACCTTTGCTTAAAATATAAAAAATTTATCCCAATTGTCAAAGAACTACTTTTTTCATTCCAATACTTCTATAACCGTAAAATTTATATCTCTACCGTATTCATAATCATCATTGATTCTAATCTTTACTTTCATGCCTGTTTTCAATTCTTTCACATCCTTTAACTTCTCAATTGATTTAACCTTCTTTTTCTTAAAAATACAGTTTTTTATTTTATCATCGACTGGTTTGAAAAAATAAGTATCACCCTCTGTATCAGATACATTACAATCCCATTTAGTCTGCTTTTTTAAATATTGGATAGCATCCTGTGGTATTGTTTGTGATAATTTGCTGCTTTTTTTTACTTGTTGAGGTTCGACAAATTGTCCATAGCCCACGTTTGTTTTGGCACCTGCACCGAAATCGAGCAAGATTTTTTTGAAAAGCAAAAGTTTCTTTTCTGCGCTCAAATCAGTAATTATTTTGCTATCTTTAAGGTCAAAATTAAATTGAAATGTAACGCCTGGTAAAACTTTCAGAAAACTCAGAGGTTTTGGATTTTTTAGTGGATTTTCCTCATGCGGGCATATTGTATCATCGCCAAGAATTAAGCCATTTTTATCAGGGGATATGATTACAGCTTCATAAAATTTATCTCTCTCACTGATTGGAATATCATTGCCATTGTATTTGCCTTCAAAAATTTCTTCTTCGAGTTCATTAACTAATAATTGTTGATTATCATTATCATTAATTTTTAAATTAATTTTTTCTTGGGTTAAAAGCTCAAATATGTAGTCAGCTTTTTCTCTCCAATATTTGCCTTTTACCTTATCGCCAGGAAACGCATTTCGCAACACACCCTTAACTGAGGAGCCGGGTATAACAGGCAAACCCGTAGTATAGTCGAAAAAGAATCCGATTTTGAGTGCATCATCCTGTTTTATATCGTGTGCATAACCGCTGCCGCAAAGGAGGCCAGGGTAAGTTGTTTGAAGTTGGAATGAGTTTTGTGCATTATAGTACACGGAAGAAGAATTTGAATTCCACTTGTAGCCAATCAATTGTTGATTATATTTCATCAGATTTTCAAATTTTTTCTCTTCTTTTTCTGATTTATTATAGTTGGAGAAATATAATTTGTAAAATAAAAAACCTGCGTTTCCAGTATAATGATTTTCTGTCATATACTAACCCTTTGAATCTTTTTCAACTAATTTAAACGTTCTGATAGCTAACTTTAAAGCAATGGATGCATCAATAATTTTATTTTTAAAAGATTCAATATTACTTTTATTCTTTAAAAGTTCATTAAGCAATATTTTTGAATTATCGCAATTTGGTTGCTCAGACTTTTTTAGCGCTATATAATACAGTGCAATCGGTATTTTTTCTCTTTCTTCCTCAGCTCTTGATTTCTCAGCAGTGAAGAAAGCAACTGCGGGAATTAAGCCCGATGTTATAACGGCGGCACCAAAAGAAGAAATATAGCCGTTGAACTGATTGGAAATTTTACCGTCTTTATTTGCAATGATTTTATTTGCTACATCTATTGCACGTGGAATCATTTCTTCAATTTGTTTTTTCATTTTCCAACCTTTATAAATTCACACAAACCATAACCAACAGTTGCATTGGCACCAATCTGAATAAGGGTTTCGGGATGGAGCAAGCCGTTCTCGAATTCACTAAAAAATTTATCAGTGTGCATAATGCAGCACCAGAAGCGGCTTTCGCGTGGAACGATTTCCTCATACCATAGACTACTGCTCTTGCCGTTTTCCAATTTATTACGGGCAATAACCGGCAAATTATTTGGACCGCAAAGCTGTTTAAAATCTTTGTCATTGAGAATCATAAGATTATTGCTATTTGCACCAAATAATTTTTCACCTATATCTTGATAAGAATTGTGCATATTGCTATTGAATTCATAAAAATCTTCGATTATTAATTTTTCAAATTTTGATTGTATCGTAGGTTTGTGATTTATATCTGTAAAAGCTGATAAATCCGGTTTAGGCAGCGAGTTGAAATTCAATAATTCCATATTAGAGTAGAAACTTTCTATCAAACTTTTTGTCGTTGCTATAAAATAAGGCATAATATTACTTCTGGCAGGTAACGAAAGCAATTGAGCCGATAGAAATTTATATTCACCGGCAATTGATTCTTTTTGTTCCTTTGGATCAGAACCAAAAATACTTTTGATTTTGTTGCTATCTTTCCCCCATACAACCTCGAAATGCTCTCTCAAAGCACCTTTCAGGCTCGAGCCGAATATAGTTGGTAACTCAGTTATCGGGTCTCTTTGAACAAGATTGTCAATGACGCCGAATGTCGAATCGCCGCTTCCTACGTGAAGATTTGATATTGCACGAATAATATAGAAATCAGCTTTCATAGATTTATTCCTTGACTACTTTATAATGATTATAACCGATTTTTCTGAAATTTATTTCTTTTTTTAAAGATTTTTCAAATTGTTCCAAATGATTAATGTCATCAAAGAAAAATACTGAGCCTCTTTGAATTAGATTCAGTCTAATACTTCTGCTTATCTCCCCTTCTTTCTTTTTAAGTGGATTTGAATAATAGTAATTGTTATTATTTACTCTTACTTCTGTTTCTAAAAATCTAAAAGGAACTGTGTCAGATATTGAAAAAGCACATAATTTGAAAATATCATCGGTAATAAATGAATCAGATAATAAAACGATTTTTGGTGAATTGTGATTTGTTATGTAAATCCGATCGGCAAAATCTGTTTCTTCAACAATAGGTTTAGAACTTATTATAAAAGCACTTTTCTCAGCACCCATTGGAACGGTATATATTTCTGGTAATCTTTCATAAGAATCATCAATTTCAGCATAAAAAGCAAATGAGAATCTTTCATTTAATTTATATGCAATCTGTTTATAGAAAGCGTCCTCTTTCTCTTCGGCATTTATACTTTTGGTAATGCCGATTTTCTCGACATCTTTAAAAACTTCATCATAATTTAATTTTGATTTTCCATCAAAGCTAAGCAGAAAGTTATCCAATCCATCTTTCTCATTGTAACTTTCAAAATAAAAGAATTTATTGGATGGCATATTTGTTTTTAACATATTATCAAACATCTTACCACGCAAAAGACAAAAATTATCTTTACCATTCAAATAATCTTTTGGATTTGGATAGTATTGACTGTTATTTAAATCTGATATGAAGACAGGTGATATTGACTTTATTTTACCATATCCAATGTCATTTGTGGTTAAATGAAAGCTCTTGTAACCTATCAAATCAATCGCTTTATGTTTATCGGTTATGGGAATTTGCCCGTTTATTAAAAGTATATAATACCGCAACATCCCCAGTATTGTGGTCTGTTGCGGGAAGTACGAAGATTTTTGGAAATACTCATCCTCCGTTGAATATCCTTTGTCGGTAATTTTTTTTCGATATTTATTTTCCTGTCCGAAAAAGAAAGTATCGAGTGGCTTCAATGTAATCAAAAATTTACTCATGTAGTTTTCTGTTTATAAATTTAACTAACTTTAAAGCTGAAAAAACCTCGTCTAATGCTTTATCAGTTGTAGAACCATTCTGATTGAATGCCAAATGAATTATATCTACAACGTAATCTAAAAAATCTTTATAATTTTCATGAAGTTGTTCATTATAAAAATTTTTCCTGTAATTCTCTAATTTGCTTTTATCGTTTGCAATCGTTTTTATCAGTGGTTTGAGTGATTGGATATTATAAATAACTGAAGTCAGTATTTTATCGTCATCAATACTAGACATTTTTAAAAA
This sequence comes from Candidatus Woesearchaeota archaeon, assembly GCA_038884715.1. Lineage (GTDB taxonomy): Archaea > Nanobdellota > Nanobdellia > Woesearchaeales > UBA9642 > JAWABG01. The sequence continues at coordinate 4,265 of JAWABG010000030.1, forward strand.
ATTTTGATAAAACTCAGTGTTCTTATGAAACTTGCCTTCAAAATAAGAACCGCTATGCATTAACACTCGCCAGGCTATAGCGTTTTTCTCCTCCTTATTTTCCTTAGCTACATCGAATAAAAGCTTCCTGGCTTGTTCCAGAGCCTCATTCATAGGATATTTATAGTATGTAATTGAAACTCCATATGACATAGATGGCTTTTGTTTCATTGAGCCAATAATTTTTTTAAGATTGGAATTTTCAAGTACAATTTTGTTAAATATGTTGTCTATTTTATTTATAAGTGAGAACACATTTTCTGATTTATACAATACAGACGCAATAAATAATAGGTCATCACCACCAGCATAGACTGTAAGACCTCCGGAGTTATTAATTTCATCCGCTGCTTCAATCGAGAATTCTGATAGCGCTTTTGAGAATTCCCGTATTAATTCTGGATTCTTAGAATATATTTCTTTAATGAGCTTTCCAACATTATCTCCGTCAGCCTGAACAATAGCAATATACTTATGTACTGATTTTAGAGAATCAAAAAATTCATCTGCTTTTGCCTTCTCTACAACTTTCTCCCAGATATCAGTGTCGTCTTCATCTCCAAGACTATCAAAGAAATCATAATCTAATGGTAAATCTTTAGTTGATAATTCGATAATTGAAGGAAAACGTCCCTTGTTATATACCCTTTTATATATGTTCGATTCATTAATTTTTTCAAGGAAATTTAAAAAGTACTGTTTGTCTTTAGGTATATACTTGGAGTTCAATTCGCAATTGGCACAATATTTATTCATTTTTTCGACTACATTATCATTTTCTTCTAATTGTGTTTCTATGGTATATAACCTGATATAATTTGTTAAATACTCCATCACATTTCCCTTATTTTCACCGATGGTTTCCGATATATCATTTGATAATGAATTTATAGTTTCATTTACAGATTTATTTAATTCATCAAATAAACTTGATTCTGAACGTAGAATAAATCTGTCAGGAAAAATACCAGCTTCAGTTACTTTTGATTTATCCTTTTCGGGATATGGAACAATAAAGTTATTATCGGTAATACCATTTTTAATAAGATTTTGTATCACGTTTTCTATAAACCATGAAAAGATATAACTCGCAGCCCACAGTTCACGTGTTTTATGGGCTAATTCAAGCGATTTATAAATTGGACCGATAGTAAGGGCAGTGTAATATTTCATTTTATTTCTACTTGATAATTAGGTTTCCCTGAAAATGTGTATGCAATGAATTTTGTTCCTAAATGTTTGTGATATTCTCTGATTAAGTCCTCGACATCAATTATTTCTTCTTTATTTGGAGTACTAAGAACCATAGATTGATTAGATAATGAAAATTTAAATTCTTTATTTGCTATGTCTTCCTTTATTTTATTTGTAATAATATATATCCTGATTTCGCTATCTAATACTATAGGCTTGAATGTAATTGGTGATTTGAATCTTTCGAAATCTGGATCTTCAGATTTCACATTAATTGTTAATTTATTTTTTGGATAATTTTTTTTGGCAATATTCTTATTGTTAGGATTTGGCTTATTTATAAAAGTATAAGTATTACCTAAACCGAGCATAATTCGGGCGAATTTTTTTGTATCATCTTTTTTTGGAATAGGAAAAAAATTTTCTTTTAACCATCTTTTTTCCCAATTGTAATTATATTTACTATTTAGATACTGTTTTAAAAAAGATGGTTGATAATGATTAAACTTTGAAGATGAATAATTTATTCCAGATTTTAACCTCTGATAATAATAATTTATGATATTAAAAACTGGAGAACTTTTAATATCGTCAAAATTAACTGAAGCTTTATTTATAGCTAATTTTAAATACGATATATCCCGAAATACTTCATCAATGTTGATATCAGAATGTTTTTCAGAATCAAGATTCAAAAAGAATGAACCAAATCCTTTATTTTGTCTTGTACCAAAATTTGTGCTTGCGATAAAACTTACAAATCTGTTATTAATTTCTTTGATGATTTCAGAGTTAAAAGAGACAAACTTTATGTTAATTTTTTGATTTGTAAATGAAAAAGTCTTTGGGTTCTTATCATATTCATCGCCCATATTACCATAATATAATGGAATATTTTCTCCCTTTAAAATGGACTTTAAGATAACATCATTTGATATTATCTTTATTTTGTAATCTAACGAATCTCTATCTACATCAATAAACCAGTCTTGAAAATTTTCCTTTCCCCCTTTCTTTTCGATTATAAACTTATCAAGCTTCGGTTTAACTTCCGTTGCTCTTAGAGTAGCTCCTTCCTGGCTGTGCTGGAAGTGAATTAACGGTGTGTGTTGCTTTAGTTCAAATGTCAATTCAAATTTTTTCATATTTTCAATTTTCATTTAAAACATATTGCTACAACAAATATAAATAAGATAATAGAAATTACAATAAAAATTAAAAATTTCCTTTTCTGACTCTTTATTTTTTTAAAACTTAATGTATGAAAACTACCAATGGTAAAGGTTATCCCAGCAAATACAGAAGCTAAGATCATTAAAACTAAAAATAACCAGTATGACCAATTAGGTAATGCTTTGAAACTATCTCCATTGAAAATATTCATTCCAAGGAAGCTTGTAATCAGTGTTGGAATAAGTAATGCTGCACCTAAGATACTGAGTCTTTCTAATCTATTTGATTGCTGCTTCTCTTCAACCAAATTAGCGTAATTATAAAGCTCATCTATCTCTCGGTTTAAATCTTTAATATCTCTTTCTATTCTCATAAAATTTTGCAACATATCATATAGTTCAATTCCCTGCTCCTGAGCTGTAACTTCACGGAAATAAATATTATTTACAAAATTTATATATTCATTTGTAATTTGTTCTATTTTACTTAAAATATCTTGGCTGTTTTGATTATTATTTCTTTTTGAAATTTTTTTAGAGATTGCTTTTGAAATTTGTGTTACTTCATGGGAGAATCTTAAGATAGAACCACGCTGTATCAAACATAGCACTACAAGTTGATAATATATTGTTTTAAAATGATTAGAAATTATATCTTTCGAAAATGATGACGAATCTGTTAAACACATAAAAGAGTATCTTGATAATCCGTATAAAGTACCAGAGTCAGAAAATCTTGGATATGTATGTTTTTTTAAAAGATCTCTCATCATTTGGAAGTTTTTACATTGAGGTGTATTAGAATCATTATCAATAAAGATATATGAATACCAATCATTGCTTATGTTGAATTTATATTCATTTTTAATCCCATTGGGTCCATTAGTTATAATTTTTCTCAAATTATTAGCAAGCTTATCATTATTATACCAACACATTACAAACATTCTGTCATCAACCAACTCTCGCAATAATATTTTGTCTTCAATTCGCGTTTCATTTTCATGACTGCGAATGAAATTGTTACCTAAAAGCCTGGTTATAATTTTCGATATGTATTTTGGCTTTGTTCTTAAAGTATCAATATCTTCACAATTATATTCAGTAAAATCTTCAACTATATCTCCTATCTTCTCATTATCCGTTTTGATTTCTAATTGACAAGCCAAAAAGGTTTTTTTTGTTGCACGTATTCGATTATTATCAATATCCTCACTTAAGAATTGAGGATAAAGTCTACGACCATATTCATTGATTTTTAAAATTTCTTCAAATTGGGAATATCTTGTATTCTTTAAACGAAAGTTTAATATTCCTACACCAGTATTAAAAATATGAATAAATATTCCGTCTATGTTAAGTTCGTATTCTCTGTCATCTAAAATATTAATGCAATATTTCGCATTTTTTCCTAAATTAAATGTGTAATGAGAAAAAATATTAGAATTTTTTATATCTGTTGGTTCATGCTCATCATATATTGCATTACGCACAAAATCATAAAAATATGTATACTCGTTATAGTCAGATGACTTGACAAATTTAAAGCTACCCTTATTTTCAATGCCTTGGTTTTTTTTAAAAATTTTATTGAAGTTTTCGAGCGATGTTCTATCATTAAAATCAATTTTATTTATTTCATCGGTACCTTTTCCTTTAGGTAAAAAATCCCACCTAAAAGGAAACATAAAAATATGATAGCTATAAATTAAATTATTTTGCATTTCATTCCCTATGATTTCAAGAATTTTATCTTTAATTTTAACAATTTGCTCCTCTGTGAAAGATCCTGCTGCTAAGCCAAAGTAACCATTATCTCCACCACCATGATAAGCCAAATTATTTTTAATCTCATTGCTGAAATAATCAACGATTTTTTTTTTGTACGTCCCATAATAACAAAGTTCTGAGTTATTGTAAATTAAAAGCTTATCAGTTTTGTTGTACATTCTATCAACAATAGCGCTGAACTTATTTGTTAAAGATTTTATAATATAGACACCGTTTAAAACAACAAGATTTTCATTTATTGACTTTACTGCTTTTTTTTCATCGTCCTCAGTAACACCTTGAATCTCCCTATCTCTTTTCCTAATGAGATTTATCTCGTCACTTGTTGCACACATCGCTTCCATTCCTGGAATATACCATTTATCATTTGCAGCAATCAGAAGTTGTTGTCGTGTTAAATTAATTTTTAAGAGATTAGCTATCTGTTCAAGTGATGATGGGTAAACAGATTTTTCGTTATGGTGGTCAATTGCATGGTAATTTTTGGGTGGTTTAACATCTTCAATCAATTCAATGCCGTATATTATAGAATCTTTAAAAAGTTCTAACTCCTTATGATAATCACTTAACTTAGCTCCCCATGTAAGTTTTTTATCGTAAACAGTAATATTAAAATCAGTTTTATCTGATTTCATGTAATCGTTTAAGATACTCTTTATTTCAATCATTTCAAGATCATAGCCACCTAATAGAAATGCAACCTCTGTTTTATCTATCATAAAATGTCCTTTTTTTTGTTATGATACTTTTGAATAATTATTTTTTTGTTAACTCCTCATAGGTGGAGCAACAATCGTAATATCGCACTAGATTAAAAAAATCAAAAAGCATTCGAATAAAAAATATCATCATGACATAATTGCAGATCATAGTAATGAAAACCTTAATAAGTACATAAAAATTGAAAGCTAGCGTGCATTATAAATTTTCAAAAAAAATCAAATAGAAGGAGAATTACATCATCCAATAAAGTTAGTACATTCAAATGTACTTTTTTTGAACCTGTATTCCCAAGACTATTTAGTCTGTACATTATCGTGCAATATTTTCTGTTTTAAAATAGCTGCGTTTTTTTTATCCCCGGTGAAAAAAGGATTATCACATCTAAGAAGCTTACAAATGCAAAGCACAATACAAAAAGTGAATAAAATGCAGCTTTTTCCAATACCGTAGGAAAAATACCAATATCCTCAATCGTCATAATGGCTGTAAATTTAGCAGTAGGTTAATCACAATGTTGAATTAATACTGCAAATCTTAACGACACTGGTACGTTTGAATAACTTGTTTAAATAAATGAATAATCCTTAAGTGCTCATAAAGACGATACCAGTAAGGTGGAAGAAAGAATACTAAAAAATCGATTGAATTTCAGGACACCTTGAAAATGTCTACTAATGTCATCTGGTTTCATTAGGATTAAATATCACTAACAAACAATTGCTTTTTATTTTATCTTTTATGTTAAAGTAACCAATATGAGAAGATTTTAAACTTTCTCATATATATTAGCACAGGATAAAAGCTTCAATATGACAATTATTCTTAGTTTAGTAGTAGACTATAAACTGTAAATATGTCAAAGAACAATACTTTTGTTTATTTGTGAGTATTATTTTTTTTAATATTTAGTTTCTATTAATAACATAGAAAAATTTCATATTATTCACATGTTTCTAAAAATATCAAATTAATATACCTATGACAAAATGGAACGAGCAACATATACATTGCCTTCAATATAAGCTTGAATAGCAATCGCTACATCTCAAGATATAACTCCACGTTGAAAAAATTTTTCCATACTCTTTTACATCCATACAGTACATGAGGGTGCAATAATAACTATTACATTCAGCATTAGTAAACATAACTTTAATAAGTATATTTTCAGAATTGTCAATCGCTCTCTCTAAAACTATGTTCAAGAAACATTTGCTTAAATCAAGCTATGATTTATCCATAATGTTATTATAGCCAGTGCTGAACAAAAATGTAGATAGTCTTACATAAAAATATGCATAGATTAGTGTTTTTTGATGTATAACTTTGATGATATAAATAAAGAAAAAATATTCTCTCATAGAACTCTACAATAGTATTTCGTAACCAAAAATATTTTCTTTCGAATATTTTCTAATTATCAGGATTTTTTATAAACAAGATTATATCATCAGTATTATTTTATTCAAACATAAAATTAGTTTTTTTAAAATGCAAATATTTTTTATACATCAATATATTTTTCATTATAATTATACAACATTTTTGATTTCTTAACTTTGTACCTAATACATTTCAATCATTCTTTAATTTTAATTGCAATAGGTCGAATAGTCAAAATATTTTTTCCCTTTATATTCTCGGCAACATATCAACTGCCTCTTCTTTCTTCTTGTCAATTACTCGGGCATATATCTGTGTATGTTTAATGTCTGTATGACCCAGAAGTTTTGATACTGTGTATATGTCGGCACCATAAGTTAAGGACAGAGTTGCAAAAGTGTGGCGAGCCATGTGAAATGAAAGATTTTTGTTTAAGCCTGCATTAGCTGACAATTTCACAAGATTGTTATTCGTATTATTATTATTGGGCAATGAAAATACTCTTCCTTTTGATTTAGTTCTTTTACCAAGATATTTCACAGCCTGCTCTGAAAGCGGGATTAGCTCTTCTGTTGAAGTTTTCATCTACTTAAAATTTATATAGATTCTATTTTTTGTTTTGATAATTTGTTCCCAGGTTAAATCACTTATATCGGAAAATCTGATACCTGTGAAACAACTGAATAGAAAAGCTCTTTTAACTTCATCATTCGGGCAGAATGCTTGATTTAACTTTTTTATTTCGTCGAAGGTCAAATATTTTGGCAATGCCTTTTCTTTACCTATGCTGTCAATTTTATCCATCGGATTACTTAGTAAAATGCCCTCCCTCATTGCTTTTCTAAGAATAGTTTTCAACGTTGTGAAATATTCATTGGCAGTATTTTTTTTCAAATTAGTAATTAAATATTATTTGAATTTTTCGAGCCAGTGAATATCAATATCGCTGAAAGTTAGCTTATTACCTGACATTATCCTTAGATGATGAACAAGATTATTCCATTTTTTCTTGGAATTTTTTGTCAATGTACTGTTATCGAGATGTTTTTGAATGTAAAGATATAAGTCCATTGGTTTGGGAAGAAGTGTCTTATCCTGGAATTGCTCAGCTCTTAATTACAATATCCGTTTCGCTTTTATCCTTTCAGCCAGTGCTAATGTCTCTTTTTCATCATTTGATAAGCGTTTGTTAGTCGATATTTGCAAGTTGAGATATTCTTTAATTCGTCTGCCATTTTTATGAATATCCAGAAAAAGTGAAAAGCCGGATTAGGTTTGCCTTCTACGAAGAACCACATTTGACGATTTCGATATTGTAGTTTTATTCATACTTTTTCAAGGGACTTTTAAGGGACGTTTTTGTTATAAATATTAATAAAAATGAAAAAACAATATAAAATAAATATTCCTCATAAGCAAGAACTACTCTATATTTTCTTATATTTATTTATATTTGTTTATCGTGCGGGATGTTTTGAGTTCAAATCTCTCTTCGCCCACAAACCAATCATATAACATATTATAATACATATAATTAAGAGATTACATTATTCACACCGCTTACAAAGCTAATGCTTTATAACTTGTGTGTAGGAATGCATTTCTTTCTTAATTCATTCCCATACTCCAAAGGGACAGGTAGAGTATGGGAATGATGAACATAATCTCTCAGTCCTTAATACAGCGGACTGACTGCCCGTACTTTTTTGTATTACTAAGATTAATACCCATATAAAATTCAGCATAATTATATGTAAAAACAATCCTATCTACATTACTACCATTATAAGTTGATGACCAAAAATAACAGACATCATGCAATAATTGAAACCTATAGTCACTATAACTAGTATATGCTCGCTCACCACCAGGTAGTGCTGTAAAACCTGTCTCATTTGTTGCACCAGTATTAGGAGATTTCCAATGCTCAGTTCCTGATTCTTTCAATGGACCACCTGCATCATTTTCATTACCAAGATAATCTCTTAATGTTTTCCATTCGTTGGTTGATGGAATATGCCACCCTTCTGGAGCTAATCCTCTTGAATCATTTATAGCATACCAGTTATATAACTTTCCATAAACCTGTCCGTTTGCCTCATCATTATTATAATAACACCATGCGCCAGTTGTTAAATTCTCCCATTCATCCGCATCTGTAACCTGAGGTATTTCATCACCATTTCGATAATGTGTAACATCCAGATTTTTCTTCATCCAGGTCTGCGTCCCTATTGTTACTTCTTCATAATTACCAGCAGCAGAACCAATCTGGAAATCTACTTCGTTGCTTTTTATTCCATTAACTGTAACCGATACTTTTCCGGTTGCTGCACCAGTAGGCACTTTTACTTTAATTTGTGTTGGTCCCCAGCTTGT
>JAWABG010000031.1:0-12871 GCA_038884715.1 Candidatus Woesearchaeota archaeon
TGTATCCATTAGCTATTATATCATTAATATTGTATCCTTTACAATTGTTAAATTTTGATGCTACTTTGAATTTAGTAACACAGATTTCCGATATGCTTCCAATTAATGAGAAAAACGAGGAAATGAGGAGTATTTTAATTTGGAGTATGGATTATGATGCTGTATATAGAAATACCGGTTTTCCTTGGGAACCTAAAGCATATGCAAATTTTTTAATTATGGGGATAATAGTTAGGTTAGTACAAAATGGTTTAGTTCTAAAAGAGAAACGTATTATAGTTTATATCATCGCATTAATAACAACATTTTCGACGACGGGTTATTTGATTTTTTTTGGTATAGTACCTTTCTTTATTCTCTGGAATAAATCACCAGAAAACTTTTTTAAATATTTTATCCCAGTTGTATTAATTATTTTTTACATAATGCAAATGGATTTTATGTGGACAAAAATTAAATCGGAGTGGGAGGGCCGTTATGAATATGAAACATTATTAAGCGACTCAAGAAGTTTTAACAAAAGGTCTTTGGGAAGAACACCTTCTATGATGGTTGATTTAATAGATTTTACTAAACAGCCCTTAATTGGTTATGGAATGCAAAGGGATTTTAGAACACAAAGTGTTTATACTAAATTAGTAAGAGTTAATGGTCTAACGGATTGGATTGCAAGTTTTGGAATTGCGGGTATCTTACTATTTGTTTTTGGACAATACATAGGCTTTAAGAAGTTTTTGACTAAATATAATTTAAGAGGAACAATTTTTTTACTTATTATTATTGGAGTTATTTATTTTGCCACTACTGTAACTACACATATTTTTTGGTTAAGTTTAATGTTTTTATTTGTAGTTCCCAACAATTATGTCAAACAAGGGACGAAATCTTATGAGTTTTCAAGAATGTAAAAATTGTGTAATGAATACAGAAGTTACTGATTTGACCTTTGACGAAAAGGGTATATGTAATTTCTGCAATTTTTATTTTAATGAAGTGATACCTATTCTTAAAAGATGCCAACAAAATGGTGAGCTTGAAAAGGTTGTAAAGAAAATTAAAGCTGAGAGAACAGGTGAATATGATTGTCTAATTGGGTTAAGTGGAGGAGTTGATAGTTCTTTTGTTGCATTACAGGTAAAAAAACTTGGTTTGAGACCTCTTTCATTTCATGTAGATAATGGATGGAATTCTGATATATCAGTTAGAAATATTAAAAATATCGTTAATAAAACAGGATTTGATTTTTTTACATATGTTATAGATTGGGAAGAGTTTAAAGATATGCAATTATCTTTTATTAGAGCAGGAGTTATTGACATTGAATTACTTACCGATCATGCAATTACTGCTGTAGCTTTTAAATTAATTAAAAAAGAAAAGATTAAGTATTTTATAAGTGGTTCTAATTATGCTACTGAGGCTATAATGCCACCAAATTGGTCATATTATAAATGGGATAATATTAATATTAAAGCTATTCATAAAAGATTTGGTAAATTACCAATTAAAACTTTTCCAACTTATAATTTTTTTGATAAGATTAAATCAAGGACTCTATTTAAAGTAATTAGACTTCTTGATTACATAAATTACAATAAAATTGAGGCTATGAAGGAATTGGAAAAAGAATTTGGTTGGGAATATTATGGAGGAAAACATTATGAGTCGAATTTTACCAAATTTTATCAGGCCTATATTTTGCCTACAAAATTTAAAGTAGATAAGAGATATGCTCATTTGTCAAATTTGATATGTTCTGGTGCAATCACAAAGGAAGAAGCTAAAAAAGAACTTGAAAAGCCTTTATATGAAAAAGATGAATTAGAAAAAGAAATTGATTACTTTCTTAAAAAATTTAATCTATCAAAGGAGGAATTCAATAGAATAATGAATACGCCGCCAAAGTCTCATTTAGATTATCCAAATGGAGTGTGGATAAATAATATTCTTAAACTTTTTACAAGGGGATAATGGATTGAAATCAGTTTGTATTATAACAGTCGGAAATCCCAAAAAACAACCAAGAGTCAGGAAGCAAGTTAATTATTTAATAAATAAAGGATATGATATAACTATAGTTTCAAATGAAAAAGGGTATGAGAATCTAAAACATTATGAATATAAAAAATTAAGTATAATTAATAATGTAATTAGAAATTTTATATTCATTAAAACAAAAAGATATGAACAATATTACTGGAATAAAGATAATAAAAAATTAGCAAAAAAACTGTCGGCTTTAAGGTTTGATTTGATAATAGTTCACGGAATAAGAAATATTTTATTGGCATTAAATATTTCTAATAGTGCGAAAATACTACTCGATGCACACGAATATTATCCTGAAAATTTTTCTGATAATTGGTTTTGGAGATTTACTGTCAGAGAATATTATACTTATCTGTGTAAAAATTATTTAAATAAAGTAGACTATGTAATCACAGTTGCACCAGGCATTGTAGATTTGTACAAAAACAACTTTGGCTTAAAAAATGTTGAATTAATTACCAATTCCGCTGAGTATTTTGATTTGAAACCAACTTTAGTTGATAAAAATCATATAAAATTAATCCATCACGGGGATTGTAGTTCATCAAGACGTTTAGAATTAATGATTGAAGCCGCTAAAGATTTTAATAAAAATATTCATTTGTATTTAATGTTGGTTGTGAGCCGTGGATATAAACATTACTTTATTAAGTTAAAAAAATTGGCGGAAAATATTGAAAATATTCATTTTATCGATCCTGTTCCAAGTGAGCAAATAGTAAAGAGTATTAACAATTTTGATATCGGGCTGGTATTTGTTCCTCCAACAAACCAAAACTTATATTTTGGTTTAGGGAATAAATTTTTTGAATTTATTCAAGCTAGACTTATGACTATTACCGGACCTTCAATAGAAATGATGAAGTATATTGACAGATATCAAATCGGGAAGTATACAAAAACATTTGAACCCTCTGAATTAGCTAAATTAGTGAATAGCCTCTCTGCTGAAGAAATTAACAACTTTAAGAATAGAACAAATCAAGTTGCCAGAGAACTTTCTTATGAGGTGGAAAACAAAGATAAATTTCAAAAAATCATTAATAATTTGTTAAATAATTTAGAAAATGAATGATTCTGTTATTAAAATTATAGATTATGGTATGGGCAACCTTAGGTCTGTCCAAAAGGCATTGGATAGAATTGGTGTTAAAGCTGATATATGTAATGATTATAAGAATTTGAAGTATGCTGACAAAATAATTTTACCCGGTGTAGGCCATTTTAAAAAAGGAATAGAAAATTTAATAAGTATGGGTTTTTTTGATGAATTAAATGAACTAGTTTTAATTAAAAAAAAACCAATATTAGGTATCTGCTTAGGGATGCAACTAATGACTTCTTATAGTGAGGAGGGTGATTGTGAAGGTTTTGGATGGATTGATGCTATAACAACAAAGTTTAAGTTTGAAGATAATAATTTAAAGATTCCTCATATGGGTTGGAATAATTTAAATATCAGAAAAAATGATAACATCCTATCGGGAATTACAGAACACGATTTCTTTTATTTTGTTCATTCATATAATATTAATTGTAAAAATAATGAAGATGTAGTTGCAACAACTTATTACGGAAAAGATTTTGTTTCTGTTTTTAATAAAGAAAATATTTTTGGTTGTCAATTTCATCCAGAAAAAAGTCACGATACAGGATTAAAAATATTAAAAAATTTTGCTGCACTTTAGTGCGAATATTTTTATAATTAATTTCCATTTCATAAAAATACCTATAAAATTCATTATTTATGTTTTTACCAAGATTAATTCCAGTGCTACTTTTAAGAGGTAAAGGTTTAGTCAAAACTATAAAGTTTAAGGATCCAACTTATGTTGGAGATCCTATTAATGCTGTCAAAATATTTAACGATTTGAAGGCAGATGAGTTGATTTTTCTTGATATAACTGCCTCTAAAGAAGGAAGATGTATTGATTATAAATTAGTGAAAGATATAGGAGATGAAGCGTTTATGCCTTTTGGTGTTGGAGGTGGTATCTCAAATCTCGATCAAATTGAAGAATTATTTAAAGCAGGTGCTGAAAAAGTAATAATTAACACAAATGCTATACTTAATCCAGATTTAGTTAGAAATGCTGCTGAACATTTCGGTAGTCAATCAGTGGTTATTTGTCTTGATGTAAAAAAAAGTTTATTTGGTAAATATGAAGTATATATAAAAGATGGTAGTGAAAATACTCATTTAAATCCAGTTGAATTGGCTTTAAGGATGCAAGATTTTGGTGCAGGTGAATTAATCATTAATTCGATCGATAATGATGGTGTAATGAAAGGTTATGATATTACTCTTATTAAAATGATAAGCACGAAGTTAGAAATTCCAGTTGTAGCTTGTGGTGGTGCATGGAAACTGGAACACTTCAAAGAAGCATACTATGAAGGCTATGCACATGCTTTGGCTGCTGGAAGTATGTTCGTTTTTCATGGGCCGAGAAGAGCAGTTTTAATCAACTATCCAGGTAAAAAAGAAATAATGGAAATTTTTAATGGTAGTAGGAATTAAAGGAAGGATTTGTTCTAGGGGATTATGGGATGAGTCTATTCCAAAAATAACATTTGATGAACGGGGCGTTAGTAATTATGCTAAAATGTTCGAACAGTTATGTTCTCTTTATCCCCGTGGAATTCAAGGGAAAAAGGAATGGGATAACATTGTAGATAAAATTAAAGAAAAGGGTAATGGGCATAAATATGATTGTTTAGTTGGGGTTAGTGGAGGAACTGATAGTTCTTATCTTCTTCATTTGTTAAAAAAAGAATATGGATTGAGAGTATTAGCAGTCAACCTGGATAATGGATGGAACTCAGAAATAGCAGTTGAAAACATTAAAAAATTAACCAAAGATTTGGATATTGATTTATATACATGGGTTATTGATTACGAAGAAGTTAAGAAAGTTTTAAGGGCATATTTGTTTTCAGGAATACCTTGGGTAGATGCACCTACTGATTTAAGTATAAATACTGTACTTTATGAAGTTGCCAAAAAAGAAAAAATTTATTACGTAATGAATGGTAGTGATTTTAGGACCGAGGGTAAGCAACCAATAGATTGGACTTATATCGATTCAAGACAATTCAATTTTATTTTAAAAAAATTCGAAAATTTCACTCCAAAAGAATATCCATATCATACTCTATTTGATCTGGTAAAATATAAGATGATTTATAAAATAAATAATATTCGACCTTATTATTATTTAGATTATCAGAAAAAGGAAGCACAAGACTTTTTGCTTAAGCATTATCATTGGCAATATTATGGTGGACATCATCACGAAAATAAATTTACTAAATTTATAATTGGATATTGGATGCCAGTTAAATTTGGAATAGATAAACGAAAAATTACTTTATCAGCACAAGTTATGACTGGTGAAATTTCCAGGGAAAAAGGTTTAGAAATGCTAAGTAAACCTGCTTATGATGTTGATGAAATGGAAAAAGATAAAATATATGTTGCTAAAAAATTAGACATTGATATAAAACAATTGAATAATATTTTGGCTTCACAAAATAAAACAATTTATGATTATCCATCTTATCTTAATATCATTAAAAAACTTGGGAATTTCTCCAAAATAATTGGGAAAAAGGTTTATAACTTTGTCCCAACAACCTTTACTGGTTTAGAAGGAACTAAAAATTGAGAATTTTTATTGATATTGGGCACCCGGCTCATGTTCATTATTTTCGAAATTTCATTAAAATAATGAAGGAAAGAGGTCATAAATTTTTTATAACTGCAAGGGATAAAGAAGTAACACATCAACTATTAGATTATTATAACATTGAGTATCATTCGAGAGGTAAAGGACGAACCGGTTATTTCGGAAAATTTCAATACATTTTTGAGGCAGATTATAAAATACTTAGATTTGCAAGACAGTTTAAGCCAGATTTATTTTTAAGCTTTGGTTCTGCTTATGCAGCGCACGTTTCAAAACTAATTGGTAAACCGCATATAGCTTTTGACGATACCGATCATGCTAAATATGAGCATTTAATGTATGTCCCATTTACAGATTATATTCATACACCTGAAGCATACTTAAAAAATTTTGGTAAGAAACATTTTCGTTTCAAAGGAATAATGGAATTAAGTTATTTACATCCAAAATATTTAGATAATAGTCTTAATGATGAGTCAACTAAAAAACAAATTTTCATAAGAATAATAAGCTGGGAAGCTAGTCATGATTTTGGACATTCATCAAAAAATTACACTAATTTTATAAATTTTTTAAATGAAATATCTAGTGATTACGAAATAATAATTTCAGGAGAGAGAGAAATACCAGTAGAAATAAAAAAATTTTATCATCCTATTTCTCCTGAGAAGATACATCAGATACTTAAAAAATCTTGTATTTATATAGGAGAAGGTGGAACAATTGCTAATGAGAGTGCCATCTTAGGAGTTCCCAACATTTTAATAAATCCAATTTCAAAAACAGTTGGGGTTCATCAATATTTAAAAAGCAAAGGATTGCAGGAATATTTTGACAATATACAAATGGCATTACCAAAAATTATGGAAATACTTAAAAATATTGAGCAAAAAAAAGATGAAATGAAACAAAATTCAAAAAAATTAATCGAGGAATCAGTGGATGTAACTGATTATATTATTCGTACTGTTGAAAAATTAAAAATTAATTAAAAGGAAGAATTATGTATAATTATTATGACTTAATAAAAGTTATTGATTTTGACTTTAAAGAGTTAGGGGATAGAAGTGTATGTAAATTTAATGACGTAAGTTCATTAAATGATGGTAAAGAGAATACTCTTAGTTGGTTGAAGAAAGGTTTGCAAAATAAAATCGAAATATTAAAAAATTCAAAATGTAATGTTATTGTAACTGACTATGCATTAGAGGAAGAATTAAAAGAATTTTTATCTGATAAATTTTTCATTTTAGTAGATGATCCTAAATTAAGATTTATAAAGATTGCAACAAAATTATTTAAACAAGAAACAAAAGTTGGAATAGATAAATCTTCAACTCTTCATCCCGAAGCAAAATTAGGTGAGAATGTATATATTGGTCCCAATTGCTATATTGGTAAAGTTATTATTGGTGACAATGTCCAAATAATGGGTAATAATGTTATTCTTGATAAGACAATTATTGGTAATAATGTTGTAATTAATCCAGGCACAGTAATAGGGAGTGAAGGTTTCGGATACTCACGTGATGAAGATAAATCCTTAAAGAAATTTCCCCATTTTGGAGGTGTAATAATTGAAGACGATGTAGAAATAGGTTCAAATACGTGTGTTGATAGAGGAACTTTAGGTAATACAATAATTAAAAGAGGGACAAAAATAGATAACTTAGTTCACGTTGCTCATAATGTTGAAATCGGTGAGTATTGTTTAATAATAGCTAACTCAATGTTAGGTGGTAGTTTAAAAATTGGTCCATATTCTTGGGTGGCTCCTTCAGCCAGTTTAATGAATGGGATATCAATTGGTAGTGATGTTACTGTTGGAATGGGAGCGGTTGTTGTTAAATCAGTTGAAGATGGACAAACTGTAGCTGGAGTTCCAGCCCGTCCTTTAAATGAGTTTATTAAAATACAATCAAAACTTAAAAATTTATGAATTTAAATAGAATTCTTATTTTATCTCCACATACTGATGATGCTGAATTAGGATGTGGGGGCACTATTTCAAAATTATTGGAAGAAAATAAACAGGTTCATTGGGTAGTTTTTTCAATTGCTGAGGATTCTTTGCCAAATGAAAAAGACAAGCTTAAATTACAAAAAGAGTTTATCAAAGTAACTGAAGAATTAAAACTAAAAAAAGATAATTACACTATTTTTAGATATCCTGTTAGAAAACTAAGTGATTATAGGCAGGAAATTTTAGAATCATTAGTAAAATTCAAAAAAGAATTTAATCCAGAACTTGTTATAGGACCTTCGTTAAATGATTTTCATCAAGATCATCAGGTAATTTCAAATGAGATGATAAGGGCTTTTAAAATGCATAGTAGTATACTATGTTATGAATTACCTTGGAACCATATAAATTTTACTTCTACATATTTTGTTAAACTTGAAGAACGGCATATTCAGAAAAAATTAAATTTGTTAAGGAAATATGAGACCCAAGTCAAATTAAATAGATTTTATTTTTCTGAAGATATGGTTAGAGGATTAGCGATGACTCGGGGGGCTCAAATAAGTCATAAATATGCAGAATCTTTTGATGTTATTAGAATAGTTGATTAAAAAGATTAGGAGTTATTTTGGAAATTTTGCCTTATAAGTATCATTATAACAAACAAATATGTTCAAGATGTGTTATGGATGATACTGTTCCAGGGATACAATTTGATGAAAATGGAATTTGTACATTTTGTAAAATTCATGATGAGTTGGAGCAAAAGTATCCCCTTAATGATGAAACACCGATAAAGCTAAAAAATTTAATCGAAAAAATAAAAAAAGATGGTAATGGTAAAAAGTACGATTGTATTGTAGGGGTTAGTGGGGGAAGAGATAGTACTTATACACTTTATAATGCAGTTAAATTAGGATTAAGACCCTTGGCAGTACATTTTGATAATGGTTGGAATTCAGAATTAGCTGTTCAAAATATTAGAAATGCTTGCCAAAAATTAGGTGTTGATTTACATACTCATGTTGCTGACTGGGAGGAGTTTAAGGATTTACAAAGAGCTTTTCTACTTGCTTCAGTTCCTGATGGTGAGGTTCCAACAGATTGGGTAATAACATCTGTCCTTTTTAAGGTTGCATATCAAGAAAAACTTAAATATTTCATCGGTGGTCATTCTTTCAGAACTGAGGGAACAACACCATTGACTTGGACATATCAAGATGGTAAGTATGTAAAATCAATTCAAAAATTGTTTGGAGAGAAACAAATTAAGTCTTTTCCAATTATGAATATGTGGGAATATATCTTTTACTCACTATATGGAATTAGATATATTAGATTATTATATTATTTACCTTATAATGAAAAACAAGTTTTAGAAACATTATCTAATGAATTGAATTGGAAAAATTATGGTAGTAAACATTTTGAATCTACATACACAACATTTTATCAATCATATATACTTACAAGAAAATTTAATATTGATAAAAGAAAAATTCATTACTCTGCATTAATAAGAAGTGGTCAATTATTAAGAAATAATGCTTTAGAGTTATTGCAAAAAGATCCCTTTGAAGGAGGTCTTGAGATGATTGAGTATAATATTAAAAAATTAGGATTATCCTCGGAAGAGTTTGAAAAGATTATGAAAGCTCCTGTTAAATCATTTAAAGATTATCCATCTTATTTTTCAATTATTAAGAGATTAGAACTATTGATTAAATTTGGAACAAAATTACATTTAATTCCAGAAGTTATAACGCATAAATATTTTTCATTTAATTATTGAAATTATGAGTATCAGGTCAAGAATACTTCCATATTATGGAAAACCTGGGCTAATTAGATCTATTAATACATCAAGTAAAATTAAAAAAGAAAATAAGATAGTTTATCTTCTAAAAAGAATTATAAATCATATTTTGTTGGTTTTAGCATATTCAATTCCTATCAATTCAATTAGGATAGCGTTACATAAAATGAGAGGTGTTAAAATAGGAAAAGATGTCTTTATTGGATTACATGTGATTATCGATAGGTCTTATCCTGAATATATTGAATTAGAGGATGGTGTAATGCTTGCAGGTGGGAATCATTTATTAGCTCATTCAAGAGCTCCGGAGTTCTATAAGGGTAAATTATTATCTTATGTAGCACCGATAAAAATTAAAAAATATTCATGGGTTGGTATTAATGCGATTATATTGCCTGGAGTTACAATAGGCAGTGGTTCAGTTGTAAGTGCTGGGAGTGTAGTTAGTGAGGATGTTCCAGATAATGTCTTAGTGAGAGGTAATCCTGCAACTATAATAAAAAAGTTTGAATAATGAAAGAATTATACTGTTTTTTAACCAATGACGTTGAAAGTATTTCTCTTGTGACCAATGATATAAAAAAAGAGAATGCGATAAAAGTTTATGAACAAGGTCTTCCTAGGTTACTTGAACTTTATGATGAATTTCAGGTGAGAGCTACGTTTTTTTTTACTGGAGAGATTATTGAAAAAGTCCCTGGAGTTATAAAATTAATTGATATAAAGAAACATGAAATAGCATCCCATGGTTATTCACACGAAGTTGACGAAGCATTTGATGTTTTATCATTTGAAAAACAAAAAGAACATTTAATAAAATCAAAAAAAATAATAGAAGATTTAACGGGGCAAGAAGTAACATCGTTTCGTGCACCAGCTCTTAGAGTTAATAAATTTACTCCAAAAGCGTTATTGGAAACTGGTTTTAATATTGATTCTTCTATTGCTTCCCAAAGATTTGATTTTTTTCTTTCTTTTGGGAGTATTAAAAAACTGAATAGATTTTTCGCACCAAGATTACCATATTTTACAGATGAAAAAGATCTAACCAAGAAGGGAAATAGTGAGATTTTGGAAATACCTATAAGTGCATTAATATTTCCATATATAGGTACAACTCTCAGAATTTTTCCAAAAATTACATCCCTTGTCAGGAATTTGTTGATATTAGAAGCAAAATTTGATGGGAAACCTATAAATTTTCTTACTCATCCAAATGAATTTTTAGATGAAGAAATCATTAAATTAAAAACAAAAAAAAGAACGAAAAATTTTCTTTCCTATTTGCTTGCAGACAAACTCAGGTATTATTTAAAGTTAAAAAATCTAGGTTTACAAGGTCTCAACCTATATAGAAAGGAAATAGAATGGTTAAAAATGAATAATTTTAAATTTGTTACTATGAAGGAATTTAGAAAATTAATAATTAATAAAAGGTTAAAAAATGAAGGATAAAATTTTAGAGATTATTAATCTTATCAGAGAAAAAAATTCAAAGTCCCCACTAAAAAGTATTCAAATTACTGATAATTTAAGAAATGATATAGGTTTAGACTCTTTAGATTTAGCTGAACTTACCGTTCGAATAGAGAATGAATTTGGTGTTGATGTTTTTGAGGATGGAATAGTTGAAACTATAAAAGAAATAATTGATAAACTTGAAAAAAGATGAAAATCTTTTATTCTGAATTAAATAAAGTTGAAGTTAATTATAGTGATTTAATTTATGATTTAAATGAATTTAAATCTTATAAATTAGTATGTAATTATGTTGATTTTTATAAAATTTTTAGGGATTTAATTGCATCTTTATTGAATGGTACTAAAATTATAATGCTTGATAGTGACTTAAGCAACTCAGAAATTGAAAAACTAAATTTATCAAAGTCTCAATTAGATGCTTATGTTACTTGCACTTATCCTGAAATTAAAAATTTAGATAATTTAATGACAAGAATACAAAATCCCAAGAATACTTGGAGAATAGATTTATACACTTCTGGAACCACCGGAATCCCTAAAAAAATAACACATAACTTTGCGTCAATTACTCGTGCTGTAAAAATATCACATAATAAATCCAATGACATTTGGGGATTTGCTTATAATCCAACACATATAGCTGGAATACAGGTATTTTTTCAAGCTGTATTAAACTTAAACAGTATAATTAGGCTTTTTGGTATTACAAAAGAAAACATATACAAATCTATAGAGATATACGGAATAACAAATATTTCTGCTACTCCAACATTTTACAGATTAATTAAAGATGATAATAAAAAATTTGAAGGTGTAAAAAAAATAACCTCTGGTGGAGAAAAATTTGATGAAAAGCTGTCCTTTTCATTAAAAAAAATGTTTCCAAATGCTAAGATATTAAATGTATATGCTTCAACGGAGATTGGTACTTTATTTGCCTCTGAAGGTGAAAATTTTACAATAAAGCAAGAATTTAAGGATAAGATTAAAATCGTTGAAAATGAATTATTTATTCATAAGGAATTCGTAAATCCTGAGAATCATAAATTTATTGATGGAGATTGGTACAAAACCGGCGATTATGTTGAAATAATTAAAGAGTATCCATTAACCATTAAAATAATGGGAAGAAAAAATGAAACGATAAATATTGGTGGTTATAAAGTTCATTTATCTGAAGTAGAGGAGGCCATTAATGCTTTCCCAGAAGTAGTAAACAGTATTGTTTATTCAAAGAAAAATTCCGTTTTAGGAAATATTTTGATTTGTGATGTGGTATTAAAAAATAATAAAACAACGGAAAAAGATATACACGAATATTTATCCAATAAATTACAACCCTTTAAAGTTCCAAGAATAATTAATATTGTGAATGAAATTAAAGTAACAAAAACTGGAAAAGTTAAAAGAATATGAAAAATATCTTTATAACAGGTGTATCAAGAGGTTTAGGTTTAGAAATTGTAAAAACATTACTTGATAAAGATTATATAATTTATGGTATTAGCCGGGAAAAGTCAGAATCAATTAAAGAACTAGAAGTACAATATGGTGAGAGAATTAAATTCTATTCATTTGATATAGCGAATATTGAATATATCAGTTCTAAGCTTTTTAAAGAGTTTATCCCCTTAAATATTCCAATTTCAGGCTTTGTTAATAATGCAGCTTATGCATACGATGATATCATTACAAATGCAAATTATAATGTATTAAAGAAATCATTTGACATAAATTTTTTCGGTCCTGTTTTATTAACAAAGTATATTATACGTAATATGCTTTTTAATAATATTAAAGGTTCCATAGTTCATATTTCATCAATTAGTGTTCATACTGGTTATAAGGGATTAAGTATGTATGCAGCTTCTA
>JAWABG010000032.1:0-12831 GCA_038884715.1 Candidatus Woesearchaeota archaeon
AGATTTAATATTCTTAAAGGATATCCTTGGTTGCCAAAAATAGATTGTTTATTAAAACTATGATTAAAAATATGGTAGTAACAATTATTAACCAGATCTATTTTCCTATAAGGCATATTTTTATTATAAATCAACCCCGGGGTTGCGTCAATGCGTCAAGTTGATAAGGAAATAAATAAAAATTTTTTTTAGGGTTGATTTTTAACCCTATATATCCTATAATAAAAATTATTAATATATATTTAAAAGTATAATAATCCTACTCTAAAATCCTAACAATCCTTATAATTTTGATAATTTAATATTGCATTTGCACAACCATAAAGGCTCACTTCATAATCCAGCACAGCATATATGGGTATATCACTAAGTATTTTCCTTAGCTGATTATTCTTATGATTAGTATATTCTCTCAAAAAATTTTTGTCAAGAAACAATCCCATATTTTTTGAAGCTATACCCCCCGCAATAAAAATCTTTGCAGGAAGAAAAGTTACTGCAATATTTCTAACAGCTCTCGCATAATATTTAATAAAGAGTTGCATTGACATTGAACACAATTTATCTTTTGATGCATTCATTGCTATTGTAGCAGATTTATCATACGAGTCATTAATTTTTTTTAATAATGATGATTCAATCTTAATTCTTGAATACTTCAAAAAATAATCAAATATATTACTGATACCTCTACCAGACAAAGAGTCTTCGAGATCAGGATTAGATATCTTTTTCTCATTTTTTAAAAATTCTCTAAAATCATAATCATCTTTATTTTCCAAAACCATTGTAGAATGGCCACCCTCAGATACCATATAAAGATATCTTCTATTTTTTTCAATTAAATAACTAACGCCCAGCCCTGTACCTGCCCCAATTATTACAATTGGTCCTTTTCTTTCTTTTCCCGGGTTTAATACTTTAATTTTTTCTGGATTATTCACATCTAATGTGTTTACTGCGTGACCTATTGCTTCAAAATCATTAATTAATAAAATTCTTTTTAGCTTTGTTTCTTTTTTTAAAACATCAATGTTGACTGTCCAATGTATATTTGTTCCCTTCACCAATTTTCCATCATCGTTTATTGGACCAGCCACACCAAAACATGCATCTGTGATTTTACATTTATTTTCTCTTAAGAAATTATTGATTATATCACCAAAATTGCTTATTTGTTGTGACGAGTATTTCTTTTTAACAATTATTTTAAGATCCTTATTCAGTATTGCCAGTGTACAATTTGTTCCTCCGATATCTGCAACAAGAACTTTTTTAAGTTTAAACATACAACAACCTCTAATTAATAATTCTAATTAATAACTATCTAACACAATATAACAATTTTTAATATATTTTTGATATATACAATTTATATAATTATAAATTTAATCTGATAAATATTAATTTAATTTTAATTTATATAAATTATGTATAATTATATAATCATAATATATGCAATACAACAGTATATAACTCATATTATTCATATAAATCTCAATTATAAAAAACACAAACTCATAAATCTAATAAAATTTACCCATTTTTTTCTTAAATTCTTCTATTACAGGAACCGGAGTCGGGTCTGTTTTATAGAGCATTGCCAAATAAAAAGATGTCAAATCTCCGATATAAAGAGAGGTAAAAACTTGTTCTAACAAATTCTTTCCTGTAACATTTAACTCGGTAACAAAAACTTTTCTTGAAATTATTTCTCTTGTCAATTTTATTCTTTTTAACACTCGTTTATTTTCAAAATTTGACTTTAAAATTATCATATGAAATTTTCCTTTCACGTTATAAAACGCATTAAGTTCATTATGATTTAACTCGGGAAATTCATGCCAATATGACAATGTTTTTGCATTCTCATTAAATTGAGTTTTCCATCTATAGGCAACAACTGACAACATTGGCGAGCCATAAATTATAGGTGTTTTTCCCTTTATCTTATAGGCCAATTTTTTTGCTGATTCAAACAATTTACTGTTATTTAATTTCAATGCTAATTTATCAATATCATAATTTTCTTTTGTTAATCCCATATTTTCAAAAGCGTGTAGTAATGGAAAAAAGGCATACGCAACAGCATTCCTTGGTTGAATTCCGAGAGGTAATTGTATAAATAGAAATTTATCAGACTCACTCATCTCTTTTAATCTCCCACCAGAGCTCATTGATAATATCTGCGCCCTTTTCTTCTTTGCCTCCTCATAACAATTTATTGTCTCCTCGGTATTTCCACTATAAGAACACGCAATAAATAAGGTTTTATGATTGACAAAATTAGGTATTGAGTAATCTCTAACAACATAAAATGGAATTTTAAAGCCAGTTTTCTCCAAAAAGTTCTGCAAAAGCATTCCCCCTATTGCACTTCCGCCCATACCAGAAAAAACAACAGTATCAAATGCATTAAATCTAAGATCCTTACCTAAATTATATGCACTAATAATCTGATCAGGAAAACTTTGTAAAACAGCAAACAAATTTTCTTTGTCCATATTTGTAAAATGATGCTTTTTTTTTATCATTTTTATCCTTATTTTATTAAAAATTTTATTAAAAATTTTAAAGTGTTAACCAAAAATAAATAAAGTGAAAATAACATATAAATGTTTATAATATTCTTTATAACTTACTTATTATAACTTACTTATTTATTAATGTTATTGATTTTTTAATATATTAGATTAATTTTTCATAAAATAATTTAGCAAAACATTTATTAATAATTTCTTGATTACCGTGAATAATGACAAACATATTTATTAAAACTTTTGGATGCAGTCTTAATAACAGCGATAGTGAATTAATGGCAGGACTACTAAAAGATGCAGGATATAATATAATTAATAATGACAAAAATGCAGACCTAATCATAATAAACTCGTGCACAGTAAAAGGGATTGCTGAAAATAAACTTTTTCATGAAATAAATAGATATAATAAAATTCAAAATAAAAAAATAAAGATAATAATTGCTGGCTGTGTACCTCAAGCTGAAAAGAATTATTTAAAAACCAGATTAAAAGATTATTCAATAGTTGGTACTGCGAAAATAATAAACATTGTAAGGGTAGCAGAAGAAACATTAAAGGGCAGAATCGTTCAATTGGTAGAATATGAAAAAAATCCTAGACTCAATTTACCAAAAATCAGAAAAAATAAGATAATTGAGATTGTTCCAATAAATGAAGGCTGTTTATCTGAATGTACATATTGTAAAACAGTACAAGCGAGAGGCAAACTTAATAGTTATAATCCAAAAGAGATTAAAAAACAAATAGAAAATGCAATCCGAGATGGATGTAAGGAGATTTGGTTAACCAGTCAAGATACAGGAGTTTATGGCTTTGATATAAATACTAATCTTGCAAAATTATTGAATTCTATACTTGAGATAAAAGGAGATTATAAAATCAGAATAGGAATGATGAATCCATTATTACTAAAAAAGTTTATAAATGAGTTAATTAATGTTTACAAGAATAAAAATCTCTTTAAATTTCTCCATATACCTGTTCAAAGTGGAAATAATAGAATTTTGAAGTTAATGAATAGGGGTTATACTGTTGAAAATTTTATTGAAATAGTTGACTCTTTTAGAAAAGAAATACCAGATATCACAATTAGTACAGATATAATTGTTGGATTTCCCACAGAAACTGATGATGAATTCATGGATACTTGTAATCTTATTAAAGAAATTAAGCCTTCAGTCTTGAACATTAGTAAGTTTTGGCCCAGGCCAGGAACAAAGGCTGCAAAATTTAAACAAGTAAATTCAAGAATTATTAAAGATAGAATACTAAAAATTAGTAATTTATTTAATAATATATGCGTAGAGAATAACAAAAAATGGATAGGTTGGTGTGGTTCTGTAATAATAGATGAAGTTGGAAAAAATAATACTTTTATTGGGAGAAATGATTATTATAAGTCTATTATCTTAAAGGGGAATTACGAGATTGGTGATTGTGTAGATGTTAAAATTGTGCAAAGCTCAATACACGATTTAATAGCAGGTACAGAGAAATCACAATAATTTTATTATAATAAGCTTTTTTATTAACTTTCTTATCTTATACAGCCCCAATATATATAGTGTTATACTATTTTGATAATATCTTTTAATATCTTGATAATATTTTGAATTTTTAATAAAGAGAATAGCCAGTATGTATTATTATTTAATAAAAAATAATATATGATTATGACTAAATTCTTCCTAGCTCGAATGAAGCCTCATCTGAAGAAAATCTTCTAATATCAACATTGAGAATGCTCAACAATTCTGATCTAAAAATCTCTAATTTCTGTAAAGAAAATAATTGAGCAAAATATTTTTTAACTAATTCATCAACAAAATCTATCTTTTTTTGCGGTGAAGCTGTTTGTAAATCCTTAATCTCAAAGGCGGCCATTAGTTCCTCAATTATTTGCGTTGTTTTCTGCTTATCATAGTACAGATTAATCGCCGCAAATAACTTATCATTTATTATATAATGTGATGGTGAAACAATTACATCCCAAGATTCTCTTTTTATTTTTAGAAGGAAAAAATATGATGTACAGATAAAAATAATACATAAAGAATAAATTAAATTCCAACTATCATTATGAGTAGCTAATGAAATCCTGTAAATTATAGTATAAAAAAAATTTATAACAGTTAATAATGTCCATGAAATAGACACAAAAAATATTTCAGTGTTGCCCAACTTACGAAAATATTTGAAAAAATAGATAGTGAGTAGTAAAGTAATTGGCGTTAAAACAATTATATTATTCCAAACATAAAATAAAGTTGTATTCCTTAGTTTTAGTAATAAATATATTTGTACACAAAAAATCATAATATAGTATAACAAAGTCAGAACTGTTGATTCTCTTTTTTTTAGAACTAGAGATGTTGTTCCATAAAATAAGAATATACAAAAAGAAAAGCCCTCGATATGATATATAACAAAGATAGTCATATTATCTAACCTTATCAAAGATAATATCACAAGTAATTTTAGAAATATTGAAATTCCCCATAATAATAAACCATAACCCCAATAAAAAAGTGTTTCTTTTTTTTGATTTTTATACCATTTTTGTAAGATTAGTATACCAATAAGAATTAAAGAAATAGAGGCAATTCCAAATCCAATTATGCTTATATAATTCATTGGCTCTCTCTTTTTTTGTTAAATAACTTATATTAAATAATTATTATTCAATATTATTTAATAAAATGGGCAATCATACTCGTATACTATATTAATATGTAAATTATAAATGTATGCAAAAGTATAAAATATAATGATAATATAATATTTATATTATTAATATTTATATGATATTGTATTTATATTATCATTTATTAAAAAGTTTTTGTTTTATTATTTTCTAGAACGGATTCCAAAAACTTTAAAAACTGAGTATGAATTCATCTATAAATATGACGGAGTATAAAGGAATAATAGGTTATTTTAATAATATTTATAAAAATTATTATAAGCAATTGATGATATTATCGTTTATTTTATTATTTGTTTGTATTGGAATTGTAGGGTATAAATTAATCACTACAGGAGATTTTGTTGAGAAAGGAGTTAGTTTAAAAGGGGGTATAACAGTAACAATTCCTATTAAATCAGGATTAACAAGTACAGAACTCGAAGCATATCTAAAAGAGAATGTAAAAAATGCAGATATTAGTGTTAGAACCCTAAGCGAGGCAGGTTTACAGAAAGGATTACTAATAGAAGCATCCGATATTGATTCAGCAACATTAATTTCATTACTTAATAAAAAAATTCCAAATCTGGGAAACAACTATTCAATAGAACAAACAGGATCTAGTCTTGGACACTCTTTTTTTAGTCAGACACTAAAAGCAATCTATATTGCTTTTATATTCATGGCAACTGTGGTTTTTTTTTATTTTGGTGAAAACACAAAATCAAAAATTATTGCAACAGTATTAGGATTAACTTCTGTGATTATTATGTTTAATAGCCATAATTTAATTATGACAATACTTTCATTAATAATAACATTAGTTTTAATATATGTTTATATTAAATACAGCATTCCTAGTTTTGCTATAATGTTATGTGCTTTCTCTGACATATTTTTTGCCATTGCAGTCATAAATATTCTTGGAATAAAGCTTAGCACAGGGGGAGTCGCAGCGCTGCTAATGCTTGTAGGTTATAGTGTTGATAGTGATATATTAATGAGTGTCAGAGTTCTAAAGAAAAAAGAGGGTACTGTTTTAGATAGAATATATAATTCCATAAAAACAGGACTAACAATGAATATTGCCGCACAAATAACAGCTGTTGTTACAATAATCTTATCACAATCAGAAGTAATTAAACAAATAATGATTATACTCTGGATTGGTCTTATTGGAGATATAATATTCACTTGGATACAAAATGCAGGTATCCTCAGAATGTATATGGAAAAAAAACATCATCAAAAATAATTTATTACTAATTTAGAAATTTATAATTAATTAAAAAAAAGCTAAAAAATGAATAAATTAAAAAAACTATTTACTAATATTAGAATAATTATTTTAATAATTTGTATTATTTTAGCTATAATAGCAATATATCCGAATCCAAATGTAAAAGGATTAGCAATAAGAGGAGTTACTAAAGATAGTGCGGCTGCAGATGCAGGAATTATACCGCCACCAGCCACTGTAACGCCAACTGGAAGAGAAAGAGTTCTTTCTATTAATAACATTCCAATAAATTCATTAGTTGATTATTCAAATGCTGTAAAAGATTTAAAAACTAATATGACTATTATTGTAAAAACAAACAAGAACACATATTTTCTTCAAACAAAGCCAAATATTCAAATAATACAATTAAATGAAACTGAGACTCAAGAAATTACTGATTATTATTTTAATGAAACATTAAACAAAACAGTTAATTACACGAGAACAATAATTGTAAATAAGACAAAGGAAGAAAATTTAGGAACGCAGGATCTTGGATTAAAATTATATCAAGCGCCAACAAGTAATATTAGACTTGGATTAGACCTCATAGGAGGGACAAGGGTATTACTTAAACCAGAAACTAATACTAGTCAACAGGACATCAATACTATAATTGATAACATGAAAGAAAGGCTCAATATTTATGGATTAAGTGATATAGTAATTAAACAGACGAATGACCTGGCAGGAAATCCTTTTATATTAATAGAGGTTGCTGGAGTAAATGAAGAAGAGATCAAGGAATTAATTTCAAAACAAGGAAAATTTGAGGCAAAAATTAATAATCAATCTGTGTTTAGAGGCGGACAAGATATTAAATATGTCTGTAGAAGTGCTGAATGTTCAGGTCTTGATTCAAGAAGGGGATGTCAAAAAAGTGGAGACCAATGGTTTTGTAGATTCATGTTTAGTATAAGCTTAAGTTCAGAAGCAGCAAAAAGACAAGCAGAAATAACAAATGATTTGAAAGTGACTTATGAGGGAGGTGAAGGCTGGCTTGATGCACCCCTAGATTTATACTTAGATGATGAGTTAGTCGATACTTTAAGAATAAGTAATGATTTAAAAGGAAAAGAGGTAACAGAAATTTCAATAAGCGGCAGTGGCAGTGGCAGTAGTCAGCAAGAAGCTGCAAGTGATGCACTAAAAAATATGAAAAGATTACAAACTATACTTATTACTGGCAGTCTTCCCACAAAATTAGATATAGTTAAAACTGATAATATTAGTCCTGTCTTAGGAAAAGAATTTATTAATAATGTCTACATGATTATTCTTATTGCCCTGGTTTGTGTTAGTCTTGTAATATTTGTCAGGTATAGAAAAATCCTTATAGTTATTCCTGTTGTTGTGACATTAATTTCAGAAGTTATTATTTTACTTGGAACAGCCGCACTCATAAATTGGAATCTCGACCTAATAGCTATTGCTGGTATTATAATTGCTATAGGGGTAGGAGTCGATGCCCAAGTTGTGATTGCAGACGAAACTATTAAAAAAGAAAAAGAAGCATACAGTAACTGGAAAGAAAAAGTTAAAAATGCATTTTTTATAATTATGGCATCATACTTAACAATGGTTGTAGCTATGATTCCACTGATGAGTGCTGGAGCAGGTCTATTAAAAGGTTTTGCCATAACAACTATAATAGGGGTTTCTATTGGAACATTTATTACAAGACCAGCATTTGCAGCAATAGCAGAAGTATTATTCAAAGAATAAAATAAATATATTATTATGAAATAATATTAATATAAAATAATTAAAATAAATGAATCACATATTTTTTTCTTTTAAATATTTTTTATTGCTTAATTGCAAATTCTTGTTTCTAAAAATTTAGTTAATCAGCTCAAATTCTTATTCTGAATATTATTAAAAAAATCTTTTATTATAATTTATCACAAAATCGGCTGTAATAACACCAAGTATAATAACACCAAATATAAAGTCATTTTTGTTTTAAAAATAGAATTTTTGGATTCTATATTTAAGGGCGTTTTGTTCTCTGTTTTATAAGATCCTGCAAATAAAAATATACAGTATTTGCATTATCAATATGCTCCATAAGCTGATCATTAATCCTTATCTTTCCTGTTTTAAAGATTTTATCATAAATATCATAACTATACCCAATACTAACAATCTCATTAAAAGGTAAGGAAATAGTTTTTTTTGTTACAAACTCAATTCTGTCAGGATATATTATATATCTGAATTTTTCAAATTTCATAAAATTAAGAATTCCATCTATGCATATGATAATCAGTATAGCTAACACTAATACAAAACTAATTGAAACAGGCATACTTCTATATAAAAGAATAAAATTAATCCATATGGCAAAATAAAGAACAATTCCTAGAACAATAAGTTCTAAAATTTTTGGAATAAATAACCTTTTTGGATTGATTTTAATTATTTTTTCTGGATACATGATCGCCTCTTTTGGAATTATCATCTTTGAGAGTTATTATACATTTATAAGTTTATAAATTATATTTTATTTTTTTAAGTATAAAAAATTTATTATTTTTTAAATAACATAAAAAAAATAACATTAAGAAAAAATGGGCCCGGCCGGACTTGAACCGACGACATTCACCATTTTGAAATTTTGGGAATAACCAAAAATTGCGTCAAGGTGACGTCATATATGGCACAGATGGATTCCATTGTGAAGCCACTAGACCACGAGCCCAATAGTTTTAGAGAAAAACTATTTATTTATAAATATTTAGAAATTTACAGTTTGAAGAAATTGATTGTTTAAATAATAATACCTAAAATAAAATATAAAAAAATATAGAATATAAAAAATGGACTATAATATTATTGCTAATGGGTACACCAATCTTTATAAAGAAGAACAAATAAGGAAATTATCAATTATAGTGAGTGCACTAAATATTAAGAACTCTGACAATGTTCTTGATGTTGGATGTGGCACTGCATTCTATTTTAATAAGATTCCAGGAAATGTAAAAGGAATTGAGCCATCAAAAAAAATGATCGAGAACAGTCTATATAAAAATAAAATAATATATGGACATGCTGAAAAACTACCTTTTAAGGACAACAGTTTCAATATTGTTATTTCATTAACATCCATTCATAATTTTGCTAATTATAAAAAAGGAATATTAGAAATGAAAAGAATTGGAATTAAGTTTGGTTTTTCTGTTTTAAAAAGATCAAAGAATTTTCAAAAGATAAACTCATTTATACAAAAAAATTTTAAAATAATTAAAAATATAAATGATATTCAGGATAAGATAATTATTTGCGAGAAGATTATTAATAAAACAAAACAAAAAAGAAGCATGATTAATAATCAAAATTAATATGAGTTTATTTCCACACTAAAAGTATTATTTTTTAAATGTAAATCCCTCTATATTTAAATTTAAAAGTTTATTATCGGTTATACCTTGGCCCCTTGCTACCCCTGCGTGTGTTTCTTTCATTGAACAATTCTCATGATTTCTACCATTGCAACCTGCAAAACATGTTTTCCTCCAGAACGGGCATATTTCTTCCATAATAACACCTCAACAACCACAATTTTTTAATATTTAGTATATCAGTATACTTTTTTATATATTAATATACCAACCAATATATAAATTTTTTGGTTTTATAATTAAAATATTATAATTTTAGAAAAATATACCAAAAAAATACAACAACTAAAAAAATATGTTTTTTGAAAAATATAGATCCTGCTGATTTGTAGATAAATATGTTTTTTCGCAGTTTTTTGGCTTATAACCATAATCTTGTGTAATAGCACCATCACAATCATGATTATTTACTACAGCCATAACATTAGAAGAACCAATTATTATACCTGAAAACAGCAAGATAAACACGATAAGTAAAAATAATAAATTTAATAATTGTTGTCTCATAAATAGTTTGATAAAATTATCAAATATATATAATTTGCTTTTTTAGTATCTTTTTGCATTTTTAATATCCTTATTATTTTTTATTAATTCTTGATTTGCTTATACTTTTTTTCTTAATTTCTTGTGTTAATTCAGATATCTTTTTTCTAAATAATTTTTCGTCATTATCATTCTGAGACTCTATTCCAGACACATTATTTTCTTCTTTTTTCTCTAATATTTTTAGAGCATTTTCTTTTACATATTCTAATGATTTTTTTTCATAAATTGGTTTTTCTTCTTCTGAAATAATAGAATAATATGTTTTTTTATTGTTTTCTTGATTAATGCTGTTTTCAACGGATTTCTTATTATTAGTGCTAATTATCTCTATTGTATTTCCAAATTGTGGTCTTATAGATAAAACCCGCGGTATAAAACTACCACTTATTAATGTTACCTCTACTAATTTGGCCTCCCGAACTTTATTAATCATCAAAATAGTTGAACCTAATCTAAGAAGTCCAGAAATAAGGTAAATAATAGGTATAGCTGAAACAATCCAGATAGGAAAAATTTTAATAAATACACCCCCAGTAATCGCACCTAAAAAAAAGCCGATTCCAATAATAAAATTATAGTATGACACATACTTTATTCTCTCTTTTTTTGAAGTAGCATCAAACAAGAAACTAGAAGTGCTTAAATTAAAAGCACTCCAAGCTATACCTGAGAACGCTTCTTCAATCAACAAGAATATAATAAGATAGGCGGGGTCCTTTATATAGATAGATAAAAACAAAAGAAAAGGACTTATTGGTTGAACAAAACCAGCAATCGTAAGTATCTTTTTGCTACCATATTTATCAATTAACTTACCCCAAAAGTTTAAAGATAAAAAACCAGCAACTATAGAAGTAACAGTTATTAATGTAAAGTAGAAATAACCACTATTAAGGTCTCTTAGTAGATACAACTCAAAAAAAGGTGATGATATACTGGCAGCAAATTTATATAAAAAAACATATATAACAAAAATTCCATAATTATCCTTAGTCATATTCTTCATAAAACTGAAAAATGTTGTCTTTATTTCTATTGACTTGAATGGGGGGTCATATATTTTTGCTTTATAAAAAGAAGCAATTAATCTCGATATAAATGCAATAAAAAATAGAATTGCGAACCCAAAAAAAACATAGTGAAAAGTACCATTGCTATCCATATTCTTAAATGAATTCAAGATAATACCTGCAATAAATGTTGTAGTGAAACTCATTAAATTTATAATTCTGTTTCTTCTTCCAAGCACCTCTCCTCTTTTATTTTCATCAATTATATCTCCTAATATGCTATTATAAACTGGACCTTGAAATGTTCCAAAAATTGATTCTAATATTATTAAAAATAATAACAACCACAAATTTCCTTTTGCTATGAACGGAATGGCGAGAATTGGAAGCCAGAGAAATGCCTGGATAAATGCTGTAATAAAAATGAGTCTACTCCTAGATTTAAAGAATTTAAGAGAATTATAGGAAAATAATTGTAAATAAGATGCTATTAATTGTGGCAGCGATGAAAGCATAACCAATATTGAAGTGCCTGCATTCATAGCAATAGCATATGGCATCACAAATGATTCTGTAAAACCTGCTTTTATAGAAGTAAAAATGGCATCTCTGTTTGAGTATTTTATACTTCTTTCTTTTAGTATATATTCAGGTATGGACTTTTCTTGCTCTCCTTTAGTTTTTTTTTTCTCACCTTTTTCTTTAAAGATATTAGAGAACTTTATTATGCACTTATCTGAAGTTAGAAAAATAGGTTTTTCAGCTCTTTCCTCTTTAGTTAAATTTCTGTAATTATTATTGCCACTCTTTAACCCAACTTTGTCAATCACACACTTATTATTTCCATTATTTAATAAGTTGTTTTTGAATAATAAGATATTATTTTCACTTTTATTAATATTGGTTTTAGATATCATATAGATTTATTCCTCATACCCCGAACTTAGATTTATTTCTCATAGTTTGAACTTAATCATAATTTTGAACTTAATATTGCTTGATATCATATGGTTTAATCTATTACTTAGTTAACCACCAACTCACAAAACCAACAACCCCCAAACACCAACAACCAACAACACACATTTTAGTATATAGGTAGTATAATAACACTATTAATATACAAATAAGTATATAAATTTTTTGGTTTTCTTACAATAAAATTTATATATTCTACAATGCTTAACAAAAATCATGATAAGAGACTACTGGACTAATATTGCTAAATGCCTTAATCCTAAGAATTATAAAGAAATGACAAATGAATCCTTAAAATTCTCAATCAATTACTTTTTATTTTTTTTAATTCTATCAATAACTATTATGGTAATAATATTAATTCCAACAGGAATTA
>JAWABG010000033.1:0-12594 GCA_038884715.1 Candidatus Woesearchaeota archaeon
GCATAACCAGCTGTTACCGAAAGGTTCCCGGTTCAAATCCGGGTGAGGGGATATTTAATTATGCGAGAATTAAGTATTATTCGTTTGGTTGAATGGTTTTTTTTAGAAAGTGGTTGATAACATTTATAAATAATGGTATTATAAAGTATTAATTATAGTATTAATATACAAATGAATTATAAACTTAATATAATAATAATGAATTAAGAATTATGTATTGTACTTTATTATATTAAGTTTAAGTTATATTAATTAGTATTACAAATAAGATAGAATTACAAAATATATACTTAGATGATTAAAATATAAAAGTAACTATTTATTTGGTGTGAATATGTCAAAAAGCAAAAATTTTAAACAAAAGAATGAAAAAAAGAATAATCTTCAAACTGAATTAGACAAACTCCCATTTAAGATACCAGATGATGCTAAAGTTAAATTAGAAAAAATCAAAACACTACTTGAAAAATTCCAGAAAAGAGTTTTAGAAAAATTTGAAGATTATGTTATTGGTATTGCTTTATTGCCACCGAGTAAAGATGATAAAGAAAAGGAAAAAATTAATGTTCTTTTATTGATTGATGATACTGATTCAACTAAGATGCCGAAAGAAGAATTAAAAGAAAGATTACAAGCAATTATAAAAGATATAGCAATTAGTATTGATAAAAATCTTAATCCAGAAACATTATTATTAAGTGAGCTTTGGCAAAGTTGTTATGATGCTAAATATGAAATTCTTCAAACAATTGCAATGAGTGCACCTGTTTTTGATAAAGGAATGCTGACAGCAATAAAAATTGCAGAAATTCATAAAGATATGGTTTTGAAAAAATTTGAAAGGTATATTGTTAGTTATGTACTTGCAGGAAGTCTCGTACAGGGAAAGGCAACAACAAAATCTGATATCGATGTTTTTATTGTGATTGATGACACTGATGTAAAAAAAATGACACGCGCAGAATTAAAGGATAAACTTAGAGCTATAATTATTGGCATGGGTATAGACGCAGGAAAGATCACAGGAATTGAAAATAAAATTAACATCCAAGTATATATTTTAACTGATTTCTGGGAAAACATTAAGGAAGCTAACCCAATCATCTTCACTTTTTTAAGAGATGGAGTTCCTTTTTATGACAGGGGTATATTTATGCCCTGGAAACAATTACTGCAGATGGGTAGAGTAAAACCAAGTCCAGAAGCAATTGATATGTATATGCACACAGGCCCACAAATTCTTGACAGAATTGACTATAAACTTAAGGAGATTGCAATGGAAGACTTATTCTATGCTTTGCTTACTCCTTCTCAAGCTGCACTTATGCTATACGGTGTTCCTCCTCCAACACCTAAAGAAACCCCAGATATTATGCGTGATATTTTTGTCAAAAAAAATAAATTACTTGAACCGGAATATGTAAAAATACTAGAAACAATAATAATGACTAGAAAACATTTAGAGCATGGAGAAAAAACTAAAGTAACGGGCAAGGAATTAGATGTTTTTATCTTAGATGCAGATAAATATTTAAAAAGATTAGAACAACTATTTAAGGAGATTGAAAAATTAAAAGAAGAGGAATCTGTTCTTCATCTTTATGAAAACACTGTCACAATTGTTAGAGATGTCTTGAAACTAGAAAAGATTGAAATAGTAAATGAGAACAACATGATTGAATTATTTGAAAAAGAAATTGTCCACAAAGGTATAATACCTGAAAAGTTCTTAAGACTGCTAAAGGAACTTGTTGTTGCTAAAAAGGATTATGAACTTAAAAAATTAGCAAAAACAGATATTCAAAATATTCATAAAAATGCTAATGAACTAATCAGATTTTTAATTGAACATATTCAAAGAAAAAGGGGAAGAGAGTTGGAAAGAACAAAAATTAGAGTGAAATACGGAGGAAAATATGGGGAAATTATATTACTAGAAAAAGTTGCTTTCATTATTCATGACATTGATAGTGAGCAAAAAGAAATTTCTAAAGCAGATATTAATGAAAAAGGAGCTCTTCAAAATATTAAGGAGAGTAATATTGAAGAATTAGAAAAAGAATTAGCAAAAATTGATATTCCATCCAAGGCATTTATTAAAGAGCCAATATTTGAGGATCTGAAGAGCATTTTTGGTAAGGACGTTGAAATATTAGTGAATTATTAGATCTCAATAAGAAAATCATCAAATATTAGGTATCATCTAAATTTAATTAAGCCCAGATAGAATGCAAAACTAAACAGCATATACGCAATTAACAGTATTAATAGTATATATGCCCAAGCAGTAAAAATTTTCTTCATAGTTATTTAAGATATAATATTAGTATTTATATTTTTTTTATTTTTAAAGAATATTAAAAAGTTATATTTATAAACTTGAGTTTTCTTTATGATTTATATGTATAAACAAGTTATTATAGTTAGACAGGATTTGAAATTGCCAAAAGGTAAATTGGCGGTGCAGGTTGCTCATGCATCTATAAGTGCAATGGAGAAATCAAACAAAGATAAAATAAACAAATGGAAATCAGAGGGAATGAAAAAAGTTGTTTTGAAGGTTAAAGATCTTGATGAATTAATGTACTTTTTTGAACTTGCAAGTAATTATAAAATAATCAGTGCTCTTATAACTGATGCAGGAAAAACAACTGTAAATCCTGGAACTGTTACGTGCTTAGGATTAGGTCCTGAAAGAGAAGAAATACTTGATAAGCTTACAGGACAACTAAAGATGTTGTAACTTGTTTTTTATTTTTGTTTATTTTTTATTATTGATTATTTATAAAAATAGACAAATAAGAATTATAATATCTATTTTGTTAATATAAATATATTATAATAAGATATTATAATAAGCGCAGTATACTATCAATATTTTTTGCTACTTCTTTTCCTTTTGGAGTTAGTGTCAGAATCTTTAATCTCCCTGTTTTTTGAAAGTTTATTAATCCTGATTTTTGCATTTCAGATAATATCTTTACTACATGGCTGTATGTGCAATCAACACTTTTTGCAAGATTTGAAGCATAAATCTCAGTATTAGAATTTAATAAGTTTGCAAGCATCATTGCTGGTTTTTCCCTGAAAAAAACGTTTATTATTTTTTTTTGCTTCATTAATTCGACCACGCTCAAAGCTGATTTTTTATTATATATTTTGTGAAGGATGTGCTACAACCAACATAATACAAGTTATATATAAAGCTTTTGTTTTAATGAAATTAAAAATCACCCTTCTTCCACTCATAATCATTCTTATTTATAAAAGTTGCGATTTCCATTACTTTTTTAATTCATAATAAAAAAAAAAACTTAACAAAAAAAGAAAAATTTAAAATTTAATCAAATAATTTTTAAATATGAAAATATCAAATAACAAAATAGTAAAAAAACAAAATGGTAGAAAAGTCAATATATAAGTTATTTTTGTATAATACTTTAGGAAGAAAAATTCAACAATTCCAGCCAATTAATCCTCCCAATGTTGGAATATATTCTTGCGGGCCGACAGTATATTGGTATCAACATATTGGAAATCTTAGAACATATATTTTTTCAGACCTACTAAAAAGAACGTTGATTTATGATGGATACAAAGTAAAACATGTAAT
Organism: Candidatus Woesearchaeota archaeon; assembly: GCA_038884715.1. Lineage (GTDB taxonomy): Archaea > Nanobdellota > Nanobdellia > Woesearchaeales > UBA9642 > JAWABG01. Next base: position 3,614 of record JAWABG010000033.1, read on the forward strand.
GAACATTACTGATGTCGGCCATCTAACTAGTGATGAAGATAGTGGGGAGGATAAAATAGAAAAAGCAGCAAAAAAAGAACACAAAACCGCGAGCGAAATTTCTAATTATTACTGGAAAGTTTTTAGGGATGACTTAAAAAAACTAAATATTATCGAACCAAATATTTGGTGCAAAGCAACAGAACACATCAAAGAACAGATAGAGCTAATAAAAAAATTAGAAAAAAAAGGATACACTTACAAAACTGGCGATGGTGTTTATTTTGATAGCTCAAAACTCAGAGATTATGGAAAACTCGCCATGATTAAACGTGATGGTCTCGAAGCAGGTAAAAGAGTTGATATTAGGGAAAAGAAAAATCCGACTGATTTTGCACTTTGGAAATTTTCAAAAAATGAAGGAGAAAGACAACAGGAATGGAATAGCCCGTGGGGAGTTGGATTTCCCGGTTGGCATATTGAATGTAGTGCAATGTCAATGAAATATCTGGGAGAGCATTTTGATATACACATTGGTGGAGAAGAGCATATTCCCGTGCATCATACAAATGAGATTGCACAGAGTGAAGCTGCTACTGGAAAAAAATTTGTAAATTATTGGATTCACACAAGATGGCTTTTATTTAAAGGAGAAAAGATGTCAAAAAGCAAAGGTGATTTGTACACAATCTCTGCACTTGAAGAAAAAGGATATAATCCTTTGACATTCAGATATTTCTGTTCAACTGCACACTACAGGAAACAACTTAATTTTACTTTTGAAAATCTGGATAATGCACAAAACGCTTACAATAGATTAAAAAATATTGTAAATGAGATTAAAGAAGATGGAAAAATTAATCAAAACTATTTGAAAAAATTTGAAGCAGTAATAAACGACGACATAGATATTCCAAAAGCACTTTCAATACTTTGGGAATTAGTAAGAGACAAAAATGCTGTTGGAAAATATAAAACAATAGAAAAAATGGACTCTATTTTTGGATTGGATCTTTTAAAAAAGGAGAAGATTGAAATTTCTGAAGAGGTTCAAAAACTTCTTGTGGAGAGGGAAAAAGCAAGAAAAGCAAAAAATTTCAAGCTTGGAGATGAACTTAGAGATAAAATAAAAAAAATAGGTTATAATATTAAGGATACACCAGAAGGGCAAAAACTGGAGAAGATAAAATAAATCATTATTAAATTAATTCAAACAAAATAAGTTAATAATCTAATGAGTGTTATTTTAATATTAAAATAACATTAAAATACATTAAATTAGTTTATCTATTATAAGTATAAATAAATTAAAAAGTATGTTACAAAACTATTAAAATATGCCCCTGCGGAGAATCGAACTCCGATCTCGAGGTCCGCAACCTCATATTCTTTATGGAAAAATTAGTTTTCTCTTTTCATTATCCATTAGACTACAGGGGCATAATTAGAAGATTCATTGAGTTTTTATAATTTTTTATAACTTTTTATATATTTATCGCTATAGTGCTAGGTGCTTTTCTTCCAATGCGAGGACCATTTAAAACTTTAAAACCGAGTTCACGCATTATATCACGAATTGTTTTTGCACAGCTGTATGTCGTCAAAACAGAGTTTTTCCTCATTGAATTTTTCACATTGTACAAAAATTCCTTTGTCCATAATTCAGGACATTTTTTAGGACTAAAAGGATCAAATAAAACAACATCAATATCTTTAATTTGCTTTATTGTTTCTCGTGCATCACCAATTATTATCTTAATTAATATTTCGGATTTATTAAAATTTATTTGGATATTATTTTTTTTATTCAGTATAAAGTGCTTTATAATGAAATAACTTTTGAAATCTGGTTTTATTTCTAATATTTCATTAAGTATTTCTTCATCGTTTTCTAATCCATAAATTGTTATTTTATTAAATTTTCCAGATAATAAGTCAATTGCAGCAGCAGAATTGTAGCCAATTCCAAAGCAAACATCAAGAATTATAATTTCATCTTTATCATTAAGATATGGAATGCAAGGCTCTACAAATTTTTTTATTGCCTCCTCTCTCGCTCCAGAAGTAGAATGATAATGCTCTTGGTATTTATCATTAAAATAAGTTATTGAATTGTCTTTTGTCTTTACTTGTTTCATAATGATGGTAATATTAGGTTATTATTAAATTTATTGCAATACATTAAAGAATATACATATTCAAATATAACAACTACACGCTTAAAAATAACAATAAATATAAATAACAAAAAACAAAATAATTATTATGAATAAACATGCAGCAATTGAACTATCTGCAAATATTATTGTTGTAGTTTTAATCAGTATTGTTGTGATTGGTTTAGGAATTTATATAGTAATTAAAGTAATTTCTAATGCAAATAGTTTTGAATGTCAATACGATGATCAGAAACAAAAAGAAATATTTAACACGCTATGCGTGGAAGAAAGGATTTGCGCAAGTTATATGAGCAGCTGTAGTAATTTTTTGGGTAGGGATATACCAGGACATATTGGAAATGGCAAATCAGGAACTTTTATGATAGGCATACAAAATAATCTTGGAACAGATGCAACATTTGAGCTTATTGTAAACCAAGCTCTCGGTCCTACACCCTTGCCTGAAGAAAACTTTAAGTATATTGATAGATACATTCCTTTTCGAATTCAAAATAATGAAAAAAAAATAAAACTCTTGGTGATTGACATGCCTAACAATGCAGAATTGGGGCAATATGGATTTAATGTTTTAGTTTGTGTGAATCAAGATACTGGACTGAATGACATTAGATGCAGAGAAGGGTATAATAAATATGATCTTAAAAAAATATATATTACCAACACATAATTCTTTAAGTTTTATTAAACTTATTTTGATGTGTATTATCTATCAATGTATATTCGGTATTTATATAAATTTAAGATATAAATTGATTGGTTTATTCAGATTATTTATTCATATTATTTAATTATATATTCTGATTAATAATTTGTAATTAATACTTAGATTATTATGCATTTTGATTATTTATGCAATTTTAAAATAAAATGAAAAATTTAAAATAACAAGGAGTAGATGTAAAAAATAATAATATATGTTCACATAAAATAAATTAATATCATATAAAAATTTAAATTAATAAAACTTTTTAATAAGAAGGAAATATAGTTAAAAACAAATAAATATAAACTATCTACATCACACTTACTAATTTTTTAAGCAGCTTTGCAGGATTTTTTGCGAGAACTATTCCTGAAGCTAATAAAACACCACGACTACCTAACTTTATTGCTTTTTTTATGTCATCTTTTGTTTTAACACCTGCACCACAAAGGACAGGTATTTTTTTAACTTTATGAACTTTTTTAATTGTTTTAGTAATAACTTCTGGTTTAGCATTACTTACGCTAATATCACCCCCAATTAATTCTGGTGGTTCAACAGCAATAATATCAGGTTTGTATCTTGCGATTCTCTCAGCTGTTTCCGGTGTGTTTGCACAAACAAGGCTTATAAGCTCGAGCTCTCTTGCTCGTTTAATTGATTCATAAAGCATTTTCATTGGAATCTGGTCTTCGGAGTGGTTTAGTAGAACACCTATTGCTCCATTTTCCTTAATATCCTCTGGCAGTAAATGACCTGTATTTGCGCCATATTTCACAGGATCCATATGCTGAGAAAAAACAGGAATATGCACTTTGTGCGCTATTCGATAAATATCAGACGGTTGCACCGCTATTGCAATGCTTTTTTTTGTCTTTTTTGCAATTTCAGCACAAATCATTGCTAATTTTTCAGCATTCTTACCTGTTCCTTGCTTGTATGTCTTAAAATTTATTATGAGCACCGGCAAATGTAAGTATTTCATAATCACAAATATATTAATTAGTAATATTTAAAGGTTGTTGTTTTTTTACAATAAACCATTAAACATACATATATGTACAAAATAAACACACATAATACAAGATTCAGGAATGCAAATATTAAATGTAATTTATAATTATAAATCTACTAAGGTATCTATTAAAACTAAATCTTTATTAATTTATTAACATATTTATTAACGTATATAAATAATATGAAATAATATGCACGATTCTACATTTAATATTTTAATATTCTCCTAATTTTTTCTGATTTTTTTTATGTTTCTCTAAAAATTTTGGTGGCTCAATTTTTTTATAAGAAAAACCCCACTCATTTAACATTGCAAGTGCATTTTTAGTAATGTCTGGACTTACAAGTATTCCTCTTACTCTCATAAGACCTTTTGCTTTTTTTATTTTTTCAACATATCTTCTAAGTTGCTGGACGGCACTAGGTCCGCTCTTGAAGCGTTTGCATTCAATGACAACAAGTATGTTGTTTTTGTCATATCCCATTATGTCAATAAAACCAAATTTTGTTTTCTCTTCACGAGACACGGTTGTAAATCCATCCTCGACTAGAAAAGGGTGTTCTGCAATATAATCTGAGTAGTCTCTCTCATTACCTTGTAAAGATATTCCTTCTCCATCATAAAGCTTGCGGGTCTCTATGAAGTGAATTTTGTGAAAAACAATACGCATATATTCTTTCAGTGATTCATTATTGCTTTTAAGCACAATGTGTTCATCCTCTATGGAAATCCTGTGTGTAGTTTGCCCTTTCATATAATTAACTGGCGCACTACCTGTTGGTTTATGAATTAACAAGCTTGAGTCTTCTTTTATGATTATAATACGCTCACCTATTGGTAAATAACTTTCTGCACGACCAGAATACTCAACAGTGCATTCTCCAGTAAGAATTATTGTATCCTTTTTTTTTAAAGCAGTACTAAATTTTCCATATATATCAATCATTAATAGTAGAACAAAAAAATTAATTATAAAATTTTCGATAATTATCATAATTAATTTTTATTTTTAATTTTTATTTTTTTCTTGAACATTTTCCATAAAAAAATTGCAGATACAATAATCATAACAAAGCACATGTATTGTCCAATGCTAATTCCGAAATATCGTGCATCTTCTCTCCAGAAATTCTCGATAAATCTAAATATTCCGTAAAGCATAACAAACATCCAAAATATAAATCCTTTAGGAAATACTTTATTTAATTTATTTTTTGTATGTAACCACAGTAAAACAAAAAATATGACAAAGCTGTAAAATGATTCATAAATTTGTGACGGATGCCTACATCCCTCTGGTGGATTATACATGTATTGATTTTGTGAATAATCAACACACCACGGCAAATTAGATTTTGTTCCCCATAATTCTCCATTAATAAAATTTGCCATCCTACCGAATCCAAGAATCATAGCAAAAGGTATTACCAGCAAATCAGCTATTTCGTAGAAATTGATTTTTTTCTTTTTACAGAATAAATACGTTACTATCACTGCACCCATTAATCCTCCATGAAAACTTAGACCTCCTTCCCAAATGAAAAAAATCTTTATAGGATTCCCAAAATAATAAATTGGCTCATAAAAAATTACCTCAAACAACCTGGCAAAAATTATGGAACCAAACATTAACCACAATATATAAATATCAACATTATTTTCTTCAAAATTCTTTATCAATTTTTTTTTAGAATAATAACTAAGCAGAAGATATGCTATTAGAAATCCGAAGGCATATACAACCCCATAAAATCTTACATGAAAAGGCCCAAGCACAAAAATATCCGGATTAATGTTGTGGAGTATCATATTAAAATATTAAAATGCATATTATATTATTAATTATGTATTTATTATTAGTTATGTATTATGTTATTAGTGTTGTTGTGTATTATTAATAATATATGTACTATTAATATATTATTTTATTAAATTATTATATTAAAATAATAGTTTTTATTAAAATCAACAGCTTTGAATTTATTTCTTATTTGCAGTATCCAAATGATTTAATACTTTTTCTGATTTTGTCTTAATTCTATTCAACCTTTTAATTCTTTTTTTCTGAATATATAATTTTGTTTTGTTCTTTATCCTTCGAAGATGATTTAGTAATCTTCTAATTGGGTGAATGTTAACCTCCTTATTAATAAGCCACAAGCCCAGTATAATTAATATAATGCCTGGTATTAAAGGAAGAAAAATACCGATTAATCCCAAAATAACAAGAATTATTCCAGCACCTATACTTATACCTGACAAAACATGCTTTAGAATTATCTTTATTTCTCGCTCCATAATATGTTATAATGTTATAATAAATTATAAATTTTGTCAATTCTATAAAAAATAATTATTAAAAAATAATGATATATTTTGATTATTGTTGAAAAATAATAAAATAATCCTATAGTACTAAAATAATTATTATACATATAAATAAAATATATTATTAATATATTATATATAAATATTAAATGATATTATATATCCTGATAATATTCATATTTTTATTCAATAAATAAATTTATTACTGACAGATTAAAATAATATATTTAAATAATTTGTTTATAAATTTAGATTAAAAATTTTTTATCAAGCTCAATGAAGCTGTCTGCCTCTTCAATTAGTTTGTTGCTTGCTGTTTTTTTAAAGCTCATAATCTCTGCTCTGCAACCAAGAGCTTTAAGGTGTTTTACTAAATCTGTAAAATCACCATCACCACTCACAAGCACCACTGTATCGACTTTTGGAGCTATTCTCAGAGCATCCATTGCAATACCAACATCCCAATCTCCCTTTTTTGCTCCACCATAAAAAACCTGCAGATCTTTAGCTTTCACTTCATAACCAAGATTTTCTAGGGCTTCAAAAAAATTTGTTTCTTCCTTTACGTCTGCTTTGATAACATAAGCTATTGCTCTAATTAATTTTCTTCGTGCAACCGCAAATTCAAGAATCTTACCAAAATTTACCTTTCTTCCGAAAATGTTTTTTGCACTGTAATACATATTTTGAACATCTACCAGAACAACAATTCTTTGATTTAAGTGTTTATTTGTCTGCATCACTTTCACCTGCTCATGCTTTATTCTTGCTCTTTATATTCTTACTCTTTATTTTCTCTTGCATATACTCTTTTCAGAGCACTCCTATCAACTTTTTTAATAATGTGTTTTTTTACTAAGAATTTAACATATTTTTTACTAATAAAAAGATCATTCTTATTAAATAAAATCCTACAATTTCTACAGTAATATTTATGTCTCTCTGTACCGTTTACATCATTATGACAAATAGGACATCCATGAAAAATATGCTCCATAAAAGTAAATATTAGGTTAAATAATTTAAATGTTTTGGTAATCGTTAATAAAAAAGAAAAAAATAAAAGAAATAAAGTTCAAAAAATACTGTAATAAACCACTACAAATTGAATTAGTGTTTTTTGTCATATATTTCATAGTCTGCTTTAATATCTTTGCAAAAGGTTAATAAGATACTTCTCAGTTCGTCTACGAAATTAGCAACAGGAAACCGTACATCATTACTGTTTATTTGCCAGCCATAAGAAACACCGATAAAATGACAATCTGCATCTTTAGCTACCAAATAATCTTTTTCAGTATCACTCACATAACAAAATGCTCCTGTCGACAACCCCAAATCTCTTTATTCAGGGCAATACTTTTACTTCCCCAGCAACATCTATTCAAAAAAGACTCAATAAATTCTCCGCTACTCATAACACAGACAAATAAATGAGTATTAAAATATTTTACTTGATTTAGTATTAAAAAATCAAATATTAAAAAAAATAATAAATCTATTTTCTCATTATTATAGCTTTTCCTATTCTGTCAACAGCCAGAATATATGCTGCAGTCCTCATATCAACCTTTTGTTCTTTTGATATACTATAAACATTTTGGAATGCTATACTCATTTTTTCCTTTAACTTCTCATTTACTTCCTCTGTTGTCCAATAATAATTCTGAAGATTCTGCACCCACTCAAAATAGCTCACAGTAACACCACCACTATTTGCCAGAATATCTGGAATCACATATTTATTTTTTCCATAAAGAATTTTGTCAGCCTCGGGTGTTGTTGGACCGTTTGCGAGTTCTAAAATTATTTTAGCTTTAATGTCTTCCGCATTATTCTGTGTAATTTGGTTTTCTAGTGCTGCGGGAATTAAAACATCAACATCAAGTTCAAGCAGTTCCTTATTTGTAATATCTTTGCCAATAAAACCTTTAACCATTCCTATTTTTTTCTTGTATTCTAATAGCTCTTTAATGTTCAACCCATCATTTTTGAATATTCCTGATTTTGAATCACTAATTGCTACAACCTTATATCCTTTTTCAAAAAGTAGCTCTGCAATTACACTTCCAGCATTTCCAAATCCTTGAATTGCAATAGAGGGATTTTTTACATTAAGAACCTTTAATGCATCTAATAAAATAAAGAATCCGCCCATAGCAGTCGCCTTATCTCTCCCTTTACTTCCGCCGAGTTCTATTGGTTTTCCTGTAATCATTCCGGGACTCCTTCCATGGAATTTCTCATACTCGTCTAACATCCAACCCATGATTTCGGGAGTAGTATAAACATCTGGTGCAGGAATATCCTTGTCGGGACCTAAATCGTTATGCAATTTTTGAATATAACCCCTACTTAGTCGTTCTAATTCTGCATGAGAGAGTTCTTTAGGATTAACAACAATTCCCCCTTTAGCGCCACCAAGAGGAATATGAGCAACTGCACATTTTAAAGCCATCCAAGCAGACAATGCCTTGACCTCATCAATGTTTACATCTGGATGATATCTTATACCTCCTTTAAATGGACCTCTTGCATTATTGAATTGAATTCTATAACCCTCAAAAATTTTTGTTTTCCCATTATCCATTACAACTGGAATACTAACTTGAATTATTCGCATAGGTTTTTTTAGTACTTCATATACATATTCATCTATTTTTATCTTTTTATTAACTGTTTCAAGCATTTTTAGGTAATTTTCGTATGGATTCATTGTTTTCCTCCAAAACAATATTTTTTAAGATAGTATTTTTAAAATAGGTAATTTTTC
>JAWABG010000034.1:0-12452 GCA_038884715.1 Candidatus Woesearchaeota archaeon
TACACATTATAAATAAACGTTAAACTTGCCAAGTATAATAAAAAACATAAAAAACCTATTAGGCCCACTATACTTCATTATATTTTAATTTTTGCATTTGCATATATATAAATTTATTGGTTTAATAAAAATTTTTAGTTTATTAATTTATATGTAATTTATAATTTATATATATTTAAATATAACATTAAAAAATATTTATAGATATTTACCTTAATATTAATATATATTTTTTAATTATTAAATTTTTTTATTATTTTATTTTTTATATTAATTTTATGAAAATATTTATAAAACATTATCTTTTCTATAATATCATTATAATATCATTACTATTAAAGATAATTACTTTATAAAAGGTGATTAAATTTAAAAAAACTAAACAAAAAACAAAAAAAAGTGTAAAAAAAACAGAAAAAAGAAAAGTTTTAGTTACAAGTGCATTGCCATATGTAAATAATATTCCACATCTCGGTAATTTGATTTGCGTTATAAGTGCTGATGTTTATACAAGATTTCTAAGGCTTAAAAAAGTCGATGTTATTTCTGTTCTTGGAACAGATGAGCATGGAACAACTAGTGAGGTTAAAGCACTTGAAGAAGGCATAACTCCTAAACAAGTTTGTGATAAATATTCAAAAATTCATAAGAATATATATGATTTTTTTCTATGTAATTTTGATTGCTATGGAAGGACTAGTAGTAAGAAAAATCATGAAATAACAAAAGATATATTCCTAAAATTGTACAAGAATGGCTATATATTAACTGAATCCGGCAAGCAGGCATACTGTGAAACTGATAAGAGATTTCTTAGTGATAGGTTTGTGGAAGGGGAATGCCCTCATTGTAAGTATGAACATGCACGAGGAGACCAATGTGAAAATTGTGGCAAATTATTAAATCCTGAAGAGCTGATAAATGCAAAATGTAAAATCTGTAAAAATAAACCAGAATTCAAAGAGACTTCTCATTTGTTTATTGATTTGCCAAAGCTTGAACCAGAATTAAGAGAATGGATTGATAAAGAAAAGAAAACATGGACCCATAATGCTGTTCAAATGACGGAAGCATGGCTTCGTGAAGGATTGAAACCAAGAGCAATTACACGAGACCTTAAATGGGGAATACCAGTCCCATTGAAGGGATTTGAAAATAAAGTCTTTTATTCTTGGTTTGACGCACCTATTGGTTATATATCAATCACCGCGGAGAAATTTCCTGACACATTCAAAAATGAATGGTGGCAGAATCCTGAAGTAGAGTTGGTCCAATTCATGGGTAAGGATAATATTCCTTTCCACACAATATTGTTTCCAAGTTTTTTAATTGGTACACGTGATCCTTGGATACTTGTTAGAAAACTATCTGTGAATGAATATCTTAATTATGAATCTGGACAGTTCTCTAAATCTAGAAATATTGGAGTTTTTGGTGATGATGCAATCATTACAGGAATAAAACCAGACGTGTGGAGATATTACTTATTAAGAAATAGACCAGAAAACAACGATTCTGTCTTCTTGTGGCAGGAATTCATGAAAAAAACAAACAATGAACTAGTAGCTAACTTAGGAAATCTAGTAAATAGGACCATGTTTTTTATTAACAAATTCTATGAAAGTAAGATTCCACCTAAACAAGAAAAAGGAAAAACTCTTAAATATGAAACCGAGATTAAAAAAATTGAAGAACTATATGAAAAAATTGAATTGAGGCAGGCACTTTGTGAGATAATGACCCTTTCTCGTAAAGGAAACCAGTATTTTCAGGAAAATGAACCATGGAAAACAATAAAAGAAAATAAAGAAAAAGCAGACAATGCAATATATTATTTAGCAAAGCTCGTTAAGGATTTATCAATATTAATAACGCCATTTCTTCCAGAAATAGGAAAAAAGATTCAAGAACAGCTTGGACTAAAAAATCTTGATTGGCACGACTTGAATAAAGATATCACAACAAATCATAGAGTAAATGAGGCAAAAATACTTGTTAAAAAAATCGAGCAAAAAGAAGTCGATAATTTTGTTAAGAAATTCAATGAAAAAAATATCGAAGAAGTTAAAGAAGAAGAAAAAAAATCTAAATTCACTGATTTCTCAATACTAAATCTAAAAGTTGCCAAAGTTATCGATATTAAAGAGCATCCTAATGCAGAAAAACTTTATGTGCTACAGATTGATCTTGGAAAAGAAAAAAGGCAAATAGTTGCTGGTCTGAGACAACACTACAAAAAAGAAGATCTTTTTGGAAAAAACCTTATTATTGTAACAAACCTCGAACCAGCAAAGATTCGCGGAGTTGAAAGCAATGGAATGCTACTGGCAGCCGACAACGGAAATGACATTGGAATTTTAACTTTGAATGCAAAACCAGGTACTCAAATAACAATAGACGAACAAAACAATGAGCAAAAACCAAAAGAAAATATAATTTCATTCGGGGAATTCTCACAAATAGAGATTATTGTAAAGAACGGATACGTTCTATTTAATAATAAATATTTATTAGGTAATGGAAAAAGAGTGGTTGTAGAAAAAGTTAAGGATGGAAAAGTGAAATAGAATAAATAAAGCACAAATATATAAAAATAACCATATGTTATAAATATAAAAAATATTAATAAGTATAAATAATATTATTAATAAAAAGATATAAAAAAAATATCAACAGAAAATATTCATATAAAAAAACAGAAACCTTTATATATATCATTTCTGAATAAATATTGATGGGGTGTAGATGTAGTGTTTAAAGTAAATAAAATAGTGTTATTTTTTGTATTCGCTTTGTTGCTCATTTTTATTACAGAAAAAGTTCAGGCAGTTAGATATATTAGCAATAGTGAAGACTGGAGAGATGTTTATAGTGTTTTGCTATTTGCCAACCTTAATGGTGGACAGGCAAATTTTCTTACAAGCGCAAAACATTCTTCTCTTATTTTATATTCAATTAAAAAAACAGAAGAAATAACAATAATTAGTTCTTCTGCTAACAGATTTGTAATAGGTTATAAAGATACTCTCGAGAATGAAGGCTATACAAATGTTGAAGAATTAGTTTATAATAATGTGAATTTAGAATTAGCAAAAAAATTAACAAATATTAATAAATTTATTATTGTCGGAGATTCTTATGGATATAATGCATTAAGTGCAGCTAGCTATGCAGTAGTAGATAAGTATTATGTTCTTTTTGCAAATACAAGAAATATAAGAGACATTGATAATTTTCTTAGTGAGAATAATCCAACATCATTAATATTGTTTGGCCAGTTAGAAAGGGAGGTAAAAGCAAGACTTGCCAAATATAATCCGGAAATTGTTAACAAAGATGGAAGATTTGAAAATAATATTGAAATGGTAAAAAAGTATATGAAGGTAAAGCCAATAAAACAAGTAGTTATTAGCAACGGAGAGTTTATAGAACAGAGTCTAATGGATGGAGTAAATCCTGTTTTATATGTCGGAAGAGCAAATGTCCCTGATGAAATTAATCAATACATAAAAGAAGCAGGATTTGAAGTTGCAGTTCTTATCGGCAATGAATTAATAAATAGCGCACAAATGGTTAAAAACAAGATTGGTATAAGTGTTTTCGTCAAGTTTGCACAAGGTGCGAGAGTACCGACAGGTTCAATTTCTCAGGTTGAGGATCTTGATAAATTTCCTATGCCAATATACTCTTTGAATTTAAGTGTTGACACAATCAGCTACAATAAGGCTTCAAAGTCCCTCGAGATAACTTTCAAAAACAAAGTTGCACTAGGCACTTATGTAAAATCGACAATTACTATTAATAATGGAGTAAACAAACTAATCGTTGGAGATACCACACCGTTATTTATTGATGCAAATGATTATCGAACATTTATATATACTGAAACAAGTAATGGTGAATCTTTGGTTGTTGATGGAAATGAAGCAACAGCTAATATTTATACTATTTATGGCGAATCAAAAAAGAGCTTAGATAATATTCTTCAATTAACTTTACCAATAAATTTAGTAGATATTATTGATAACAGCGAAATAGAGATTACTGATTTACTATATGACAAATCAAATAATGAGTTTCTGATTTCAGTAGAAAATACCGGAAATAATGATGTTTATATAGATCTTGAGCTGCCTAATATAATAATTAATGATGAATACACCACATTAGGAACAGATAAAGTTACATTAATAGAGACTAAAAATAAAATAATTATACCAATAAAGGCATTTTTAAATCCAACAGATATTGAAAATAATCCGCAAGTTACAGTAAAAGCATATTATGGAGCAAGAGAACAAGCATTATTCAAGACAAAACAAGCAACATTTGAAATGAAGACAAGAGCAGATAAATGGATCTATTATATCGTAGTCATTGTTGTAGTGATAATTATAATATTCCTGTTCTTATTTCTAAAGAGAAAAAAGAAAAAAAAAGAATATCACCAACAACATGCTCATAAAGGCAATTAATATTTAAAATAAAATATAAAAAAATTATTTTCCCTTAAAAGAAGTATATGCTGTCTTTATACCTAATCCCGCCAGACCAATTATACCAAATTCTAACAAATATCCAAGACCAGTACTGGCTAGTTCTTTTGCAACTTTGGTTGTTTTAGTATCTGTTGGATTTTGTAATTCTGATTTTGAATAAGTTATTACTAGCTTTCCTAAATGTTCAGTCCCACTTATTATTGCGTGGTTTGAAAAATCTAAAACTTTAGTTATTCCCGATGGCTCCTCAATAAAGCCCGGTCTTATTAACTTTGAATTTCCAAATTTGTAACCTACTGTTTCTGTTATCCCATTAGCCAATAGTGTATCTCTGTAAATTTGTCTATCTGATCTTAATTTTAATCCATAATATATAATTGAACCTGTGATTATAACACCTGTTATAACTCCTACTCCTTTTTTAATATTCACCATTTTTTTAACCTCCTAATAAAGTATTAGTAAATTTAACATTTTTATATTAGCATATCTAATATTTATAAATATAATTTAGTACATATAAAAACACTAAATTGTGTAATAGATTAATTGTTTTTATTTTTGATGAAGCTACTTATATATAAATGTTTCGATTTTGTATCTACTACATAGTTACAATTCATATTTTTATAGATAATGTGTTTTTTAGCAAAGAGAATTACAAATATTTTTCTTAATTAAAAATTTTTTTAATATGGTTTTAGGAGTCTTAACAAAACATCTACATAAACAAAATTTTATTTTCAACAAAAAAAATTGTCTTTGAGAAGAGTATAATAAAAATAACAGTAGAATAGAGAATAGAAATATTTTTAGGTCTATATTATCTTTTCTTTATTCTTAAAAAAAATAAAGAAAAAAATAGTTATTTAGTTACTGTGCTCTAGCCCTTATATCTCCAACCACTCTCTGACTAAGCGCATTGTCTGGATTAACCACATAAAAAGTAATTGTTGAAGATACTTTCTTCGAAGAACCATAATTACAATCAAATTCAATTGTAAATGCATCACCATTTGATATATTAACTGTACCTGATGTATATGTTGTAGAACTACTGCCTTCTGGAGTAACGATTACTGAATTTATGTTATTCGCGCTTTCTGTAGCGAGATTACAATCTTTAGTGAGTGATGCAAGTGTTACTCCCGGAGTTATTTGAATTGTGTGTCCGAGACTATTTTTAAATGCAATAGTTACAGTATTACTACCTATACTGGCTTTATCTGTACAATCAGTTCCTGCAGGAAATGAGCATCTTTCAGGTAATAATTTACCCGGATCTAAAACTCCAAAATATGCTAATGCTGCTATTGCAGCAAGTACCACAAGTATTGCCCAGCCATATGTCATTAAGAATTCCATAGCTGCTTGACCTTTTTTTATCATTATTTTCACCTCATTTTACCTAATTCTTTTATTAATCAAAAATTATCTTATTTTTAAACTTATTCTGAATTTCCTTATATTTAAAGCTTTCGTTTTAATGTGTTTTTTGATTTATAAAATTAATATAAATATAATTTTTAATATAAATATAATTTACAAAATCATAATATAAATAAATATTTTATCAAATATTATTTAAATATCATATCTTAAATATTTCAACTATATTTTAATATATTTATATTTTTAAGGTATAAATAATTATTGTTCATGATTCATTATTTATAATAAACCAGTCATCAGTTTTCCGAAAAGGATTCTTCCTAAATAATATATAAGCATAGTTGATACTAAAAACACTATAATTAATTTTAATCCTTTTCTTAATCCACCAGTCCTAATCGTGCTTATTATAAATGACGAAAAGATAGAAGTTATCACAAGCATTAGGGTAGCAAAAATACTGAAATCTTTCTGTGTCGTGCTCGCTCCACCTATTTGTAAGAATGAATTTGTACCTGGTTGAATATCTATTGAACCAACAATCTTATTAATTACGACCAACAATTGTTCGGATAATGCAAACAGTATTGGGGCAATTACTGCTGTCGCAAAACTAATAAAAATAACATATGTAAGTACTGAAGTAGCCATTTCTTTTTTCATTATTCTTATCTCTTGGATATCAAGTGCAATCTTATTAAGCAATTCAGCTACCTCTCCTCCGCCTTGCATTCCTTCTAACAATAGATTAATACTTCTCTTTAAAACAACAGAATCATATTTATCAGAAAAATTAAGTAAAGCCTTTCCGAGATCCTCACCGGTCAATGTTGCTTTTGCTACTTCCTCAATTTCTTTAGCAAGAACACCAAACTTTGGCCTTACTGCATACCACAAGGCTTTATCTATTGGCATACCCGCACTTATATTTGAACTTGTTAATTGTAAGAAATCTGCAAGAACAGTCTCTATCTCTGTCTTTCTCTTATATGCCTTATAATCAAGAAATAAGTAAACTCCAATCCAACTAAAAATAAATAATATTGCAAATGAAGACAATAATATTCCTATCGTAAAAACAATCAATCTTATAAATTCGGCACCAGCAATTATTCCTATAACAAAAGATATGAGAGCAATAGCTATTGAAGATATTATTGTCGTCTTCTTAATTTGATGCTTAAGTCTAATATCATCAACATCTTCATAACCCGCCTTTGTTAGATAAAATCTTAATCTTTTTCTTTTTACAGGGGATCTCTTTTTTCTTCTCTCCTTAATCTGCCGAAATATGTCAATTTTTTTAGTAAACACCAAATCAGTTGATTTTTCTTGCTTTTTTATTAGTTTTTTGAATTCATTTTCTTTATCATAAATTTTTTCTTTTTCTAGGGCAATGGCCTTTTTTGTTTGTTTTTCATTTTCTTCAACTATTTGCGCAAATGACTTGTTGTTGTAACCTCCTTTTTTATTACCAAAAATCTTAGACAATAATCCTTTTCTTTGTTTAGGCTCAAATCGTGTTTGTATTGGAACTTGATAAGGATTAGTGTTCGAACTAGCAGTCACACTACTCGAACTATCATTTTTATCAATCTTTTCTGTTTTATTGTCTTTACTCATTTTCAATATCAACTGCAGGTCTGTTTGATCTCGTAATTGCTAAAAATAAAAATTGTATAAATCCAACGAAAATGGCAAGAAACAACAACTCTTTAAACTCTAGTTGTAATCCCATAAATGTTGCCATTATAACAAGCATTGTTATTCCAAGAGATGGAACAATAATCGCAATCATCATATAAAACATTGCAATAGGATTTAATTTCCTACCATATTCACTAACCGCTATCTGTTGCTCCTTTATAATTTGATCAAGGACACTCTTAAGTGAATTACTAATATTTGCACCTGTCCTTAAACTGTTAAGTATCTGCCAGAAAATTCTTCTAAGATCTTGTGAAGGAGTAAGTTCAATAGTTTCATTAATTGCATCCTCGAGTGAAGTTCCGAGGTTAACTTTCTCAATTATCTCATTAAAATAAATACCTACATAATCATAATTACGACCTATATTCTCAAAAGTATTATATAATGTAACGCCCGAATCTAGCTCAATAATCAAGAAACGACCAGCAAAAACAATTTCCTTGCTAATCTCCTTATTCAATTTTTGTATTCTATAATCAACAGTCCTGACAAAATACCCGAAAGCAATAATTAATATAATAGGAAAAAGAGCAAATGCAATTAGTAGATTTTTAATAATTGGAAATACAATAAAGAATGATAATGCTCCCGCAGTCATCAATGAAATAATGACTGTTTTTTTAATATAATACTCAGGATCATCAGTCATTCTAGCCTGCATTAGTTTTATGTTTAGTCCTGAAATATTACTTGCAATCCGTCTATATATTAACATATTTACCCCTTAAAAGAATGGTTTATTTGCTCTTACAAATTTTAATAAATTATCCTTATCAGTATAATACTCTGCAATAATCCTTCCAACCTCATTAACCCCTTGAATATTTTGTTTAAGTAAATATTGCAGTACACCAATCTTTTCTTTAATGTCATTGTTAATTTCATTTCTAGTAAAACCAGTATATAAAGCGAGATTTGCCATTAACGACTTTGAATCATTTGCTTTAACAAGAAAATCCTTTTTTGGGTCATATTGTAATATAACATTGCCTTCACAATCAGGTAAAATCTCTGCAATCTGAAATGTTCTTCTGTTGCCAGTTCTTCTATTCCTAAATTGGATAATAATCATTGAAATAGCAGGTAACATAATCTTAGGGACATTGATTGGAGGATTAGTAAGTCTTTGAATTGTTTCATCAGTATTGTTTGCGTGAAATGTTGCATACACAGAGTGACCTGTGTGAATTGCTTCAAACAATGTTTCTGCTTCTTGTTGCCTTCTAACTTCTCCAACAAGTATTCTATCCGGCCTCATTCTTAAAGAATTAACAAGCAAGTCTTGCATAGTAATTGCTCCTTTACCCTCTGCATTAGGCAACCTCGTATTCAAAGGAACCCAATGAAGATATTTTGGTAATTGAAGTTCCCGTGTATCCTCAATACTAATAATTCTCTGGTTAGGGGGAAAAAAGTTAGCAATACAATTTAAAGTCGAGGTTTTTCCTGAAGCTGTACCTCCCGCAATTATTGCACTCATTTCATATTGAATACCTAACCATATTAATGCTGCAGCCTCTAAGGACATTGTTTTTTGCTTAAGCATCTTTGTAATTGTCCAAGGATCTCTTGAGAATTTTCTAATAGTAATAGTATTTCCTAGAGTAGAGATGGGTGTTAGTGTGGCGTTCACTCTATCTCCTCCTTCCAAGTGTGCATCCAATAATGGTTCTAAAACACTTATCTGTCTACCCACTCTTCTTCCAATCATAGCAGCATAGTGTCTTATCTGATCTTCATCTCTCAAGAAAATATTTGTTTTTAGCCAGCCATGTTTTTTATGATAAACCCATACTGGCTCTGAACTCTCATTAATAACAATTTCTTCCAACAACATATCACTCATTAATATCTCGATATGACCTAAACCCAAACTCTTACTAATCAAGTAACTGTTAAGAAAACCTTTAGTTTCTTCATCAACATCAGGAAAATATCTATCAATCAATGTAGAAATTGCATCTTTGAATTTTTCCTCAATAATAGTTGTCTTCTTTGTATCAATAATATCTATCATACCAAAATTGACTCTCTTAATTAACTCTTGTCTTATTTTTTCTAATATAAACTCAGTTGTTTTAGAAATACTCGCAATACTCACTTCGTAAATAGGAACAAATTCTCCTTTCTTTTTAAGAATAATAATTGTTATCGGAATATCTCTCGCTTTAAAATCATACTTGTCAATAACCTTGTAATTTTTTTTCTCATATTCCTTAATTTTTTCATCAATAGAATTGAATTCGGTGTTTGATTCTTGAATTTGGAGTTCAGAAGTGTTAACTTTTGGAATCTCTTCTTCTTTTTTTAATGGAACTTCATTAATTTCCTTGTTTATGCTCATCTGGTCTCTTAATTTTTTGTCCGAATTTGATTCTTCATTTTTATCTGACTGTTTAGAAATATTATCGTCAGACAGCTTCTTTTTCCACTCCTCAAACTGCTTTGACAAATTTAGGTCAGATCGTAACGAAGAAGATTGATCTGCTTTTGAAGTAGTTTCAATAATTTTTCTCTTAACCACCACTAACACCTCTTTTTGAGTATTTCTGAATAATATGCATTTATATACTTTTTGTTTTATTCAAAAGAAAATATTGAAATAAAATTAATAGAAGTTTATATTAAAATTATAGAATTTAATAATTTTTAATTTTTTACTATTAATTAATAGATATTAATCGAAAGATTTATATTAAAGTTTAAGTATATAATCAGAATTAAAATAATTAAAATTAAAAATAAATATAAAACTCTAGTTATAAGTCATTGAGAAATAGTATCTTTGTATCAAAAGGGGCTGTTGCAAAATGCAACAGCCCTTCTAAAGGAAAAAAGTGGATTCAATAAGAATCCACTTTTTTGCATAAACTTTTTGTATGAATACCAATATCATAAATTTATATGATACTAATTATCAATTAGTATTACCAATAGAAACAGAAATTATTATACCTAAAGATGATTCTGTTAGATTGCTAAACAAAGTACTGGAGGGATTAGATTATTCAACATTATACAAAACATACTCTACTTATGGTAGAAATCCAGCAATCTCACCGAAGATTCTATTTAAAATATTAATTTATGCAAACTTAAATGATATTCAAAGTTCAAGAGATATTGAAAAAGCTTGCAGAAGAGATATTAATTTTATGTGGCTTTTGCAGGGGCAAAGCCCACCGGATTATTCAACAATTTGTAGATTTAGAAAAGATAGATTGAAAGATTGTATCGAAGATTTATTCTATCAGTTCGTAGTCATTTTAAAAGATCTTGGAGAGATTGAATATAAAACTATATTTATAGACGGAACTAAAATCGAAGCGAATGCAAATAAATATACGTTTGTTTGGAAAAAGAGTATTTCTAAGTTTGAAGCTAAACTTTTAGAGAAAATTAAAGAAAAGATAAAGAAAATAAATCAATTATTAAAAAAGGAATATCTAGTTCCAGAAAATAAATTAGATATAAATTCTCTAAAAACAATACTAGATGACTTAAAAGGTACTGCTTTTCAAAATAAAATAGAATTTGTTTATGGCAAGGGAAAAAGAAAAACAAAGCTACAAATTGCTATCGAAGAAATCAGCGAAGCTATAGAAAAACAAAGTAAATATGATAAATATAATAGCATTTTTGATGGAAGAAATAGTTTCTCTAAAACAGATAAAGATGCTACTTTTATGCATTTAAAAGAAGACCATATGAGAAATTCTCAGCTTAAGCCAGCCTATAATGTACAAATTGGTGTTGAAGCTGAGTATATAGTAGGAGTAGACATTTCTAGCGAAAGGTCGGATCAACTTACTCTAATACCATTCTTAGATAAAATGAGTAATAATTTACCTGAGAAATATGAAAACGTAGTGGCTGACGCTGGATACGAAAGTGAAGAAAATTATCTTTACTTGGAAGAAAATAATCAAAAAACTTTTATAAAACCTCAAGCTTATGAAAAAATGAAAACTAAGAAATTTAAAAAAGATATTAGTAAACGTGAAAACATGCAGTATGATAGTGAAAATGATGAGTATATTTGTACTAATAATAAAAGATTAAGAAAAGTAGGTATAATTAGCAAAACTTCTAAGTCTGGGTATAGATCAGAAGTTACAGTATACGAAAGCGAAAGCTGTCAAGAATGTACCTGCAAGTCTAGATGCACCAAAGCAAAAGCAAATAAAAGACTACACGTATCAAAAAAGTTTATAGAAAAAAGAGCCATTTCCTTAAAAAATATAACTACAGAAGAAGGTATATTATTAAGGCTTAACAGGTCGATTCAAGTTGAAGGTGCTTTTGGTGTATTAAAGGAAGATCATAAATTTAGAAGTTTTCTACTCCGAGGAACTGTTAATGTAAAAACTGAATTTTTATTGAAAGCATTATCTTATAATATTAATAAGCTACATAATAAAACAATGCAAAATAGAAATGGTATGCAACTTCATAAGAAATCAGTTGCCTAACGGTGTTAATCGAATATTTTTTTAACAGAGGTCGAAGACCTCTATTTGTCGTGTTTGTATTTAATTAATTATTCACAATTAGGGTTACATTTTTAAAAATTAATCCACATTGGCAGTTATTATACAAAAAAAGAAGGGATGTGCAAAATGATTTTAAATAAATCATAGCTCTGTAAAAAATTTTGTGTAAACTGTATAAAAGAAACTTCTTCTTGGCAATAATTGAGATAACAAATTATTACAAGAAGGAGTTTTTTTTATGTCAAATATGTCGAAAGAATTATTAAGAGATTATATTAAAGAACAGAAATTTACCAACGCAAATGATATACTAGCAGCTCTAAAGGAAATGTTTAAAGATGTTTTACAAGAAGCTTTA
>JAWABG010000035.1:0-4581 GCA_038884715.1 Candidatus Woesearchaeota archaeon
CTTGTTGTTGATACTACTATGCCGAGCTTGATGAGAGATAAAAGAATATATGTATTCCCATAAAAAGGAAAAACAAATTTTCTTTTAATCTTTTTTTGGAGGTCAAAAAAATGATACAAAAAACTATACTAACAAGTAAGAGAGCTGAGATGGGTATTGGTACATTGATTTTGTTTATTGCTTTTATTCTTGTTGCTGCTGTTGCTGCGAGTGTGCTTATTAGTACTACTAGTACTTTGCAGAGTAAGGCTTTGAATACTGGGAAGCAAACTACTGATGAGGTTGGAACTAGTATGACTGCTGTTCAGATATATGCTGAGGATGCAAGTGATAATAGTGTAGATAAGATGGTTGATTATTTTTATTATACAATAAAGTTGAGTGCTGGTAGCGAGCCAATAAGATTTGCAGATGTACTAATGACAATGAACACGAATAATGTTTCACAGGATTATACTTATTATGGAGATACAGGTTATTCTGCAGGATGCTCAGGAACAGCTGCATTGGATGGTAATACGAGTAAATATTTTATATCTTATAGTTTGTCGTCAAGCCAGCAGACTAATGGTTATATTTTTCCTGGTGATGTTGTGAAACTATGCTTTAAAAGTCCTAGATCAATTGGGGAAGCAGAGGAAATAAAAATAAATATGGTTCCAAAGATCGGTGCAAGTTTGGTTGTTGATACTACTATGCCGAGCTTGATGAGAGATAAAAGAATATACGTATTCCCATAAAGAAAATATTTAATTTTTTTATTTCATTATTTTTTTATTCTTTTGTTCAATACTTTTTTTTCTAATTTATTTTTAAATTAATTTATTTCTAAATTAAAACTTTTTTTGTCAATTATCTTATCAATAATTTATTGAACTAAATTTTTTATATTATATTTTTCATTAGTGCTTTGTTTTGATTTTTGTATTGTTTTTTTTCGCTTTGTTTTATTTTATTTTCAATATTTCTTTCTTAATGCATTTTATTTTTAGACTTTTTTATTATTATCTTTTTCTCGACAAATCTTACTTTAAATATCGAAATAAATAATAGAGTTACTAATATTCCTAATATAAATCCTAATAATAGCATGATTATATGAATATTTTCAATTGAAAAATGAATTTTTCTTTCTTTTGGAAAATACATTTCTAAGTTACTTAATTCAAGAGCATACTCTGAGTAAATCATAGCACTTTTTGGATCTGATTCCAATAAAGATTGACTATATTCGTAATAACTATAACCTAAAATTGGAAACCTATTTTTTTGCTGTTGTCTAATAATTATTTTTTTTATCTGTTCAAGCTTTTCATTTAATAGATTGTTATCTGTATCATCACCAACGTATAGAGAAGTAGCTATAACATCAGCATCTGCTTTAACTTTGCTGGCTTTAAAAATACACATTTCATAATTCTGTCTATTGAGTTCTGTTGCAACATCGAGCATATTCTCTCTTTGTTTTGAAAGTTTCAATGGAGAAATATATAATTCAACAAAATTTATTCTTTCATCTGCTTCACTAATCTTTTTTAAACAAACATCTCTTAATAATTCTTTATTAATATTAATGATTTCTTTATTCTTACCAAAGAACTCCGACCAATAAATTGCACTGTAGTACCTCTCTAAGGCATATGCTAAATTTTCATAACTAATATTGTTTTTGTCAATATTTTTAATTAAATTTTCGGATTCAACAAGGCGTTCCTTCACAATCATATATGTTTCAAGATCACCAACACTTTTTAAGCTCATATTATATAAAATCCTTTTAGTTGTTTCTATTTGATTTGTTAGATTCTCCATTATAGTAATTAGTTCATTGTTTGTTTTGTTTCTTAAGACTAATTGTTGCATTTTAATGTTTGCGGAAAAACAAAAACTCGCTCTGCTGTAATATCTGCCTATTTTTTCTGCATTTTGTGCATATGTATAGTATTCCTCAGCACTTCTTTTAAGAGAATCATTTCTTAATTCGAGTGATGTAAGATAATCGAATCCGGTGTTTGAATATCTCTCGCACAAATCATCAGATATTTTTTTCATAGTGTTTGTATAAGTCTTATCAATAATTATGTCAGAATATGACATTGAGTAATTTTTTCCAGTAAATTCAATCATTGCTTCTTCCAAATTAATAACTTTTAAAATTGTGATATTGAGAGTGTTAAGTTTTTCCTGCACATTCAATACTTTATTAGTTCTATTTTTACTGGATATATTTATGATATTTATAATGTTTTTACTAATATTAGATATGTTGATTCTATTTAGTATTATGTTTGAATTATTAATGTTTATCACTGGAATATTATCTCCTGTTGTAATTTGAGGCGGATTTTGTTCGTTATTATTTGGAATATTGTTATTTGAGATATTATTGTTAATACTTGTTTCATTTTCATCATCAAATTCTATTGTTATTGCACTTGATTGATTATTTGTGTAATCCCAACGAGGAATTAAAATCTTTTTGAAACCGTTTTTTTGTGCTGCAAGAGCTTTTTCATAAACTCCTCCAACAGGACCAATTAAACCCCCGGGATTAATTGTGCCAGTCATAGTGGTTTTTTCATCTAATTTCTGATTATCTAGTACAGCAATTGTAAGAACAGTTGTTGCTGCTCCTGCACTAGGACCACCAAATAAAGTGGCTTCTGATCTTAGTTTGTAGAAAAAATCATAATTTCTGCAGTCTTTATCTAGGAAATCACAGGCAATCTCCTGTGCAAACCTTATAGTTATTTGAGTATCTAGTTTTGTTAAAGGAAATGAATCAATGTATATATCTCCTTTTCCAGGTTTAACTTCTAGGGATAATTCTACAGTATTACCTTGTAAATTATTTTCATCGCCACTTAATGCTAACAATGTTATCTTGCCTGTTTCTGCAACACACACTTGAATATAATTTATAGTGCTTATTAATACTAAAAAAAAAATGAGGAGTTGCTTTTTCATTCAGGAAGAGAATTCTGTTGTATTTAAAACTGTTATGAAAAAATATTAATAAACTGGGTAATCAAACAATTAAATTTTATTATATTTTTTTATTATATTTTTAATAGTTCTTTCCTTTATATCTTCCTCTTTTTTCTACCTCTTTAAATCTTTGGAGAACATTTTTATGGTTTTTATAATGGGAATATCCTTTTAAGAAAAATTCAAATGCTTTTTCCGATACTTTGTGATGTTTACTCATTAGAGCTTGTTTAAATAGGTGGATGTCAACAGCCTGATCTTCAATTTTTTTTGAGAATGAACTTAAACCAAAATCAATAATAAATAGTTTTCCTTTATTTAGTATCATATTGCTAGTGGTTAGGTCTCCGTGGATTATGCCTTTTTCATGCATTATAGCAGCTTGTTTTCCTGCTAATAAAGCCAATTTTGGATTCCTGTCCAGAATGTTCTTTAACAATTCTCCTTTTAAATACTCCATCTCAATAGTTTCAATGTTATCTGTTGATATAACCTTCGGAGAAATTCCTTTAAGAATATTCAATATTTTTACCTCTCTTTTTGTTCTTTGTTTTCTCAATTTTATATCAATATCAGGGATTCTGTATACTTTATTAATTCTTTTTTTAATAATTTTTTTTATGGTATTATTTTTGTTCTTTTTATTGTTGTTTTCCAAATATAAATATATCTTTGCCTCTGCTGCTTGGCTAATCAACTTCATGTAAAAAAAGAAAATCAGTGTATTTAAAAATGTTTAGAACGAAAATAAATATATAGAAAGGAAACATTTATTCATGCCATGTCTTCACAAAATAATTCATCCATCTCCATTTGAGAAATGTTTTTTTTGTTTAATATTTCCATTGTTGGTTTTTTTCTTTTTCCCTTCATTATTCTTCTATACTCAAGAAATTCGCCGTAATTATCTTCATCTTCATATGTTTCTTCTATCATTTAATATCACTCTTTATTTTTTTGAACATTTTGGAAAAATATCTGGTTTTCCATTAGCTTTAAAATCTTTAAACTTAAATTCTGTTCCTTCAAGTACATAAACATCTTCATCTTCTAATCTAAAACCGTCTGTTTCTTGTATTAATGCATCAAGTGGTGCTAGTTTAATTTGGTTTCTATACATAAAATCATTAAGATATTGTCCGAATGTTGGTTTAAAATTTGGAATATAATCTCTAAATTTATTTTCATTTAGAACTACTTCTCCTTTATATAATTGGCTTACATAAAAACTTTTTTCTGCTATAGCTGTTTTTATTTCAACATCACCTAAAGGATTCGAACTTCTACTAACAAATATACTAGCATATAGCGTAGCTAAAGATCCTGCTATTAATCCTAACATTTTTGACATTTTATTTATCATTTTTTTATTTTTTTCTTTATTAATCATTACTTCTAAAAACACGTAATCCCCCAAATTATTTACTATTACTTTGTAGTAATAACTACTATTTAAATGTTTCGTTTTTAGTCCTTTTAGTTAAATAAATATTTGAATAAAAATATTTAAATAAAAATTATTCTAATATATTATTTATGCTTCTGGTATTGTAAATCGAAACATTTATATATAAGTATACATATTTGTATATT
>JAWABG010000035.1:4591-12435 GCA_038884715.1 Candidatus Woesearchaeota archaeon
GGAGAGCCTTGAGGTTATAAAATGAAAAAAAATAAAAATTTATTATTAACATTAATTGTTTTTATATTCTTTACAATTTTTTTTATGAGCATATATGCTATAGCAATACCGATTGGTCCAGATATTTTAATTAGAAACTCAAGTTCAAACTTTAATAACACCTTATTTCAAGTTAAAAACACTACAGCTATCGCTGGTAATATAACTCAATTAGAAATTGGAGCTATAACATCAACAAAATCTTGGGCGGGATTCTTTGGAAATATTACTGGAGAAATATTCTTACAAGATGCTAGAGGTTTTGTATTCTATAACTGGACCCAGCATGAACCAACTGGAGAAATATACGCTTCAGCAAATAGTAGCGTGACTTGGGCAAACATAAAATGTTTTAATTTTACTGCAAACGGTAGCTCAGAAATAAACCTAACAATTGTTGAAGACTGGTTTAATATAACTTCATATGCAGATGATGGTTTTGATATTACATTTCCATATACAAGCAACCCTAGTTTTTATGTTGGTAATGTTTTAATAGGTGCTAATACCTGTCCAACAAGTTATATTAATCAAAATAATCTGAGTCAAACTACAAATTTTCCAAATATGCTTCTAACAGATAATTCTTCACTAATTTTTTCAACACTTATTGAAAACTCTAATCCGGCAAATTCGACCGATAAACCAGGATATAATGGAATAAATTATGATTTTCAATTAATTGTTGCTGAAGATGGTAGATCTGACTTTCTGAATCCAACTACAACTGTATATTATTTTTGGGTTGAATTAGACTAAATTATTATCCGAAAATTATTATTTGAGAAAAATGAAAAAAATCAAAAAACAACTAAGAAATTTTGTATTTGTTTTTTTTACAATAATCGTGATTTTAACAGTTATTAAAACATCATATTCGTTGCCAACAGGTGCACAGATAATATCAAATACTAGTTCAAGATATACGGTTATTCCTTACAATAGAAGTGATGCTGGAGGAACAATTTCAACTATAAATATTTATTCATACCAACAGGTTGAAGCTTGGAAAGGTTATGTTGGAAATGTAACTGGTAAATTTGCTTTAGCTGATAGTGCAGGTTATGAGATATATGATTGGCAATTTACAATAACTACCGGCGAGGTTTATATAACAAGAAACAGCTCTCCCGAATGGTTGAACATTACCTGCGCAAATAGAACAACAATTTCTAATGAGGAAACAACTTTAAATATGATATCAACAGAATACGATACAATTAATAAGACTTTTAATGAGACTATACATAAAAGTTTCAGGGTTGGAAGTATTAACATTACTAATAGTACTTGTCAGGCAATAATGACTTTTGTCAATGGAACAAGGCAACCAATAAACGAAAATAGTTTTTTTCAACAAGTATTAATTCAGTCTTTTGATACATTAATTTATACTTCTATACTTGAAGTAGACCAAAGAGGATATCGTAATGGTTCCACCTATGATTTCCAAGCAATAGTGCCTGATGATGATGTTGGGAGTTCAATTACTCAATATTTTTTCTATGTTGAATTAGGAAACTAATTATTTTGTATAATCTTTTATTTTCCTTTAATATTTATTTTACTTTTATTGTATTCTTATAGTTATAGTTTATTTTATTATGAATTGATAATACCTTGTCCTTTAGGTAAGTTGTAGTTAGAAATGACTACATTTTTTTACTATGTTAATTAATGAATGCGTGGCGAACGAAAAATTTTTTTTGTGCCACGCACTAACAATCCAAGTTAGCGTGAGCTCTTTCTTTTGCCGGAGGAAAAATAAAATGGAAACAACAAATTTTTCGCACGGCGTTGGAAATGTTACAGCTGAAGTAATTAAAAATTACATTGTCCAATACAATCGGGCTACATTACTCCAAAGATACTCCGCCCTTTAGGGCGGGGAGGTTCATTTTTTCTGAATTTCTCAAAAGATTTTTAAACAACGCAGAATTCATCTTTTTTTATGGGTGTGTTTGATGATGTTTTGAAGAATAATGAAACTCTTTTTAAGAACGAAATTGCTCTTGATTATTCTTTTATTCCAAAACTTATTCCTTATAGAGAAAAAGAACAGCATCATCTTGCTAATTGTATGAAGCCAGTTCTTGCAGGCAGGAATGGAAGAAATGTTCTAATTCACGGTCCCCCGGGAATAGGAAAAACAGCTGCCTGCAGGCACTTGCTCCGAGAGCTTGAAGAAAGTGATGAATTTTCTGAGAAAGTTTACTTATTTTATATTAATTGTTGGCAGAAAAATACAACTTACAAAGTTATTTTAGATATGTGCGATATTGTTGGTTACGTATTTACTCAGAATAAAAAAGGTGATGAGCTTTTTAAGATAATTGCGAACATTATAAATAAAAAAGGTGCAATATTTGTTTTTGATGAAATCGACAAGGCAGAGGATACAGACTTTCTTTATATGATTCTCGAGGATATTTATAAAAAAAGCATTTTCTTGATAACTAATTATAAATCATGGTTGCTTGAACTCGATGACAGAATTAAGAGTAGACTTATACCTGAATTATTGGAGTTTAGACAATACAATGAAAACGAGACATCAGGAATATTGCGAGAGAGAATACAATATGCATTTATTGACAATATTTGGAATGATGATGCACTTAGTGTTGTCGTAAAAAAAGCATTTGAACTAAAAGATATTAGATCAGGATTATTTTTAATAAAGGAGTCTGCGCTTGTAGCTGAAGAAAAAGGTTCTAGAAAAATAAAAAAAGAGCACGTAAATATTGCATTGTTAAAACTGGATGAGTTTGTAATTAAAAGCTCCCTGGATCTCGATGAAGAATCACAGAAAATATTCAAAATAATAAAAGAAAATTCTGGACAAAAAATTGGTGATCTTTTTAAACTCTATCAGAAGTCTGGAGGAGTTCAGAGCTATAAAAGCTTTCAACGAAAAATAGCAAAATTAGATGAGGGAAAATATATTTCACTTGAAAAGACACACGGAAGTGGTGGGAATACAACAATAATTAATAAAAAAATTACTGATTACTAACTTAATCAATTACTAATACTAATTATTAATATTATTGATTTAATATATTTAAAATTCTAATAAAAATATAAATACTTACAAAAATTATTAATAAATACTTGTAAAATATTATTGATATACCAACAATAATTATTTCAGTTGAATTACTAAATATAATTAATTTCTTGATTTAATCTTAACTAAAAAAGAAAAATTTATAAATTAATTTTCATTTTTTATGAATGGAGCTTAATTTTATAAAAAAATAAATAAAAATAAAAAAATGTTTAATCCAATAAAAAATATTAAAGGAATAAAAAAAGCAGTAGTAGTTACTGGTTTGAGTTTGATGAGTTTTTTTCCTTTTAAAAATGCAAAAGCAGATGTCTACGTAGTTAATAATATTGATACTACTACAAATTCATTGCGTTGGGTTATTGGGTTTTTGGGAATCACGTCTCCTGTTGAGGAAGGGCCAATGCCCACTTATTATAATGGTCTTGTTGTTATTCCTGTTAATAATGCAGATGACCTTACTCCACATATTAATAGTTTAAATCAACTAATAACAAGTCCAGACTCAAAAATTTATGTTGTTTCAGGACAAACCCCATCTAACCATATTATTCGCGAGATGCTTAATATTATTCCTTCTGATTCGACAACAACTTATTGGATGTCTCCGTGTGGGTCATGTGTGGCAAGTTCTCCCCCATTTTCTTATATATTACCTTTTAGGCAACAAGGAGTAGTGCCACTAAATAATATTAGTGGAGAAACAGTTGTAATTGATGATGCAAATACTACTTCATTAGGAGTTAAAACACAAGAGAAAATACTATATTTTGCTGTTAATACTCTTACTCTTGATATATCTGTTTTTTCTGCTGCAGAATTTGGTTTCAGGTGTCTTGGATATGGCAGCAGTATTGATGAAAAAGTGGAATTGCCTCATAGAATAATGTTAAAGAATTATCCAAATCCTTTTAATTCAAGTACAAATGTAACTTATGATCTCTTGCACGAAATAAATGATGTGACAATAGGCGTATACAATATTTTGGGTCAGAAATTAGAAACACTGGTAGATAAGACTCTTGAAAAAGGAACATATTCTACTATTTGGCGAGTTAATAGTGATATTCCATCAGGGATTTATTTTATTAGGATGGATAATAAATATTATAATAGTTATAATAAAAAAACAGAAAAAAATGTTGGTGAGAATACTAAGAGTAATAATTATAGTGGTTTAGAAAGTCAGATAATCCCGACAACACTAATCAAATAAATTACTTGATATATTAATTAATTATATTTATATACTTGGTATGTTTTGGGGGGTTTTAGGTGTCTAGAATATTTTTAGAGCTAAAGGTTTTTTCTAAGTTTTTATTATTCATACTTATTTTGTTTTTGTTTCCGCTATTTTCTCTGACCACGTTCGCAGATAACAATATACGGAACAACTCAAATTATTTAGGAAAAGAAGCTTTTATTATATCAGATAAAAGTTGGGAAAATATTTTTATGCTTATACCGGTGGCAATATGGAATAACCAAACTAATTCTACGCAAAATATATCAAATAATATAATAGTTCATCCATTACTTATTATTTATGAGGAACGGGAACATCCGGAATATATAGATTATTCTTCCCCTTATCAAATAAAAAACATAACGCAAAATAATAGTGTTTATAATAATTTGATAAAGGTAACTTCTTCTGGTTATGCTGACGAAAATTCTGGACCTGAAAATTTTATAGACGATTCTTTAGAGTCACAATGGTATAGTAATGCTACTTGTATTCCTTCATGTTGGATAAACATTGATCTTGGTCAAGTTTATGAAATAGATTTTATAAGGATTTTTCCGGGTTTGGGATCAAAAAATTATTTTATGAATATTTCTTATTCTGAAAATGGCAATAACTATAACAGTATTTTTAGTGGAATATTTAATTTTCAGAAGACAAATGGTGAAATAAATTTTTCAAGAAGAAATATGAAAAAAATAAAAATAGAGATATATGATCCTCAAACTGTATCTTTTTCAGAAATAGAAGTATATAACCGTGACAAGTTTAAATTATTGGATGGTTTTGATGCCGATGCGGTTTTCTATTTTTTGGAAATGTACAAAGCAGGGAATATTACTATTATAGGTGAAACACCTTATTTTTTTGATGAGCTCTTAACATTTGAACCGAATCACGGTCTAGGGATGAAACAAGAACAAATAAGAAGAATAAAAATAATTAATACTGATGAAGAATTTACTTTTACTTCTTTCTGGGAATACTATGAAACAATTGTATATTCAGAACACGATTATATTAAGTCAATGCTTGCCTCTATATATGCTTCGCTACATAACGCACCTTTATATATTAGTAAAGAAAGCATTCCTTTTTATCCTTCGTCTATATTTGATAATAAAACAGTTTACTTGGTTGGAAATGTTAGTTGTCCGCAAGAAGCGAGAAACTGTATATACATACCTGACATTTATGAATTAAGCAGGAGATATATTAATGAAACACAGACAAAACAAGCAATATTAGTAAATCCTAATGACTTATCACACAGCGTTGATTTATTTCAACCACGAACATATTTTAGGCCTCAGAAGACAAGCAAGAGTATTGCTTATGCATATTCAAGACAATCACTTTCTGCACCTATTCTTGCCGCTGCAAAAAATGCGCTAATAATAACTGTTAGTCTTCCACCAATTAATACAGTTGTGTGGGGGGAACCTGTATGTAGATCTCCACAATTACAACATAGTAATATTATTAGGAATAAAATAAAAGATACGGATTTATATTTTTTTAATAACACGATGGAGTACCTGACCATCATTGGTAGTCCGCAATCAATAATTGATTCAGTTCCTATTAACAGGTTTTTCGCCAAATCTTTTGATAATATGTATGGTTTTTTTCCCCCATATAATGTTGTTAATGTTGGAAGAATATATGGAATTAGTCCTGCCGATGTTAGTGCATATATAGCGAGATCTATTTTTTATGAAGAATTAAAACAAAATATTTATGGAGTAACTTTTCCGGAAAAGAATGCACTTTTGAGGGCTATAGCTCCTGATTTAAATATATTTAAGTATTTTTACGCATTTTCTAATGCACAAAATCTCTTGCGCAATAATTTTTTTGTTGATTGTTTTTTTGATAACAATCTTTTTTTTCCCGTATGTAGAAATGATGCTATCCCTCCTAATTCAGTGTATAGAAAAAAGCAAATATTTAATTATTGGAATCATGGATCTCCAACTGGTTTAATAGGTTTTAATTCAAAAGATATAAAATTACTTGAACTAACTTGGATTTTTAGCAATGCGTGTAGTACTAGCACATTTTCAATTGGGAGAGAAAATACTTTTGCTCCAAGAGTTCTTAGGGGTGGAGGTATAGTTCATTTCGGTTCAATTGGAGAATCATATGAGTGGGCTTTTATTAATACTATTTTTGCAAACAATTTTTTGAGTTTAGATGAACCTCTTGGTGTTATTAATAAAAAACTCAGTACAATCGACAACAACTATTTATATAGTTTTGTAATGCTTGGAGATCCTACTCTGAGGCTAAATCTTAGCATGAGTCATCATTATGCCTGTAGTGATGGTGTTGATAATGATGGTGATGGTTTGATTGATTTTGGCCAAGATCCTGGTTGTAAAATGCCATATTATCATTCTGAAATAAGCCATAGTTGTTATGATGGAATTGATAATAACAATAATAGTTATATTGATTTTTTTGATATTACCTGTTTAGTAATTGGTGTAGAGACAATAATAATGCCATATCAGTGTAATGACTGTATTGATAATGATAATGATGGACTTATAGATTATCCAGAAGATACTGAATGTGATAGTTTATATGATGCTAATGAGTTACAACAATGCTCTGATGGTATTGATAATGATAATGATGGTTTGATTGATTATCCTATTGATACTAATTGTATTGATAATTTAGATAATAGTGAGAAACCTGAATGCTCTGATGGTATCGATAATGACAAAGACAAAAAAATAGATTATTATGGAAGACATGGTGATTTTTCTATTAAGGATTATTCTGGTTGTTTAAGTTCTTCTGATGATTCTGAGGTTGATGATAATTCTTGTCGTGATGGTGTTGATAATGATGGTGATGGTTTGATTGATTATCCTAATGATGATGGTTGTTTTAATATTTTTGATCCGTCTGAGTTATATGAATGTAACGATGGTATTGATAATGATGGTAATATGTTGATCGATTATTTTTCTGATGTTGGTAGGTGTTGGGGACCAATTGATCATTCAGAACTTTATGATTGTTCTGACGGTTTAGATAATGACAATGATGGTTTGATTGATATGAGTGATACCTTTTGCAATACGGCGAGTGGCTGGTATGAAAATATAAGTATTTACCAATTTCAGTGCAATGATACTATTGATAACGATAATGATGGATTTGTTGATATAGAAGATGTAGGGTGTATTTTTCCTTTCTCATTTGATGATAACGAGTCAAATCCTTCATTTACAAAACAATACTTATTTTTAATTCATAATGGAGAAAACATTAGTATTAATAACACAATAGATGAAAATATTGATGTATATTTAGTTAATGCAAGTCAAGACTTAGTAAAACTCGTGGTAACCAATACAGACTTACAACAAAATGCTACCGTAATATTAGACCATTCTAACAATTCTATAACTCTGTTTAATATTATGATTAAAGCACTATTTTTTATTGATAATGAAACTCTCCTATTCATAA
>JAWABG010000036.1:0-12074 GCA_038884715.1 Candidatus Woesearchaeota archaeon
ATACAACCATAGCTTATCACTTGATGAAATTCTCGTTCATAATGAAACAGGGTATAATCGATTAGTCACTAAAGAATTTGCACTAAACGATAATCTTACGTGCGAGGTAACACCAAACGATGCATTTGGTGACGGTAATACCTTGAGGGAGAATACAACAATTTTGGAAGGAATAAGTATTGATATATGGACTAATTCAACTTACATAAGCCTTGGTAATAATACGCCTCCAGCAGAATTAGAGAACATATTAATAAATACAACAATATTTAATTCTGGAACAAGTAATGCCTCTAATGTTATAATTCAATTCTATGATGGTGACCCTGCACTAAACGGAATTCAGATAGGTTCAAACATCACTGTTAATATAAGTGCTAACTCAAATGTTACAATAAACACGAGCTGGATTGCTAGTGTTGGAACTCATTATATATTTGTTACAATTGATTCTGATAATAATATTAGTGAAACTAATGAGGATAATAATATTGCAAATAAATCAATAACCATAAGTTCATGGGTGGTGTATTATGGAAAAATAAATACCACAATTTATCTTACTAATAATCAAAATTCTTCTTTTATAAAATGGTTAGGGGAGAATGTGACAGGGAATATATATATCTCTGATTCAGATACTGATAATGGAATAAGCTGGACCACATTAAAACCCGTATGGCAAAACACCACAGGTTATAATAATTCTGATACAATAAATGATTTTGAAGAAATTGACAGTTTACTTGGTTTAGAGAACAATACAGATTCAATTAATAAAACTTTTACACTTAATAATATTCCAAAAAACTTTGATAATTTTAATATATTCTCTATAAGCTTAGTTAATGTTAGTATAGATAATTCAACAAACACCTCTAATTTTATTACTGGTGTATTGTGGGATTCATCTGATTCTTCAAATTCATATTATGATATAACTGACAAGGAAGATATTATTTTTGTTACAAAGATAAATAAGAACAAAGATGGGAAATATGGAATTTATGATTATGAAATAAAAATTCCAGGATTTCTAAGGGATTATAAAGGCACAAATGCAAATGTTGATTTGTATTATGAAATAAATTAATAAATAATAGAAAATAATTTAATTATTAATAGAAACTTAATTATTAATAGAAAATTAGTAAATAGGGAAGTTAAAAAATAATTAAAGTTTAGAACATTAGAATGAATCAAGGAAAAAATAATATGATAATAATATTAATATGGTGGTGGAATAATAATATGAAATTAAAATACTAATATATAATTAAATTATACAGAATTAAAATAATATAAAAAAAGAATATTATAAATTACAAATATTTTTTTATAAGATGCTCTTTCCTTCTTTTGTTAGCTCAAGAACTTTACTTCTTCCATCTTTTTTCACTGTAATTAATTTTTTATTAAAGAGATTATTAATTCTTTTTCTTGCTGTGGTTTTCGTGATTGAAAACTTTTTACATACTGTCTTAAAAGTAACCTTTGTGTCAGAGCTCGCAATTAATTCTAATATTTCATATAAATCTTGAGCAAGAATTACCTTGTTATATATTTCTGGTTTTGGTAATTCATTTAGTTCCTGCAGTAATAATCCTGTTTCCTGTTTATTTAGGATTTCAGGATGGGCATGTATAATTAACAAACTGTTATTTTTAATAATCATATCATTTATGTTATAAATAAAGTTTAAGAATTTGTTAAATCCATATAACGTTATGAGGTAATCTATTCTGTCGAGATACATTATTGATTTTTCATTATTTGTTATGAATTTTCTTATTTCATCTTCCAACTCTTTTAATTTGTTTGTAGTCTTATAATTGCTTAAGGCTTGATTATTTAGTAAAATAACAAACAAATCTTTAATTGTTTGTTTTATAATATTTTCCGGGTTGTTTCTCGTAACTAATATTCCCTTTTGTCCGCTGTTGACTTTATTTATAAAGATATTTTGTGCATTATCAGAGTGATAATCTAACGAAATGTAGCTTTTGCCATAATTTATTTTCTTATTAAATCTAATGTTTTCGATTAGTTCAGGACAAGATAATTCATCTTGTGCTTTAATTTCATTCATATTGAATAACCCCTATAATAAAATATTCTAAAAATCATTCCACAAATCTTAATCTGGTTTTTGTGTTAACTTTTATTCAAATTTTCTATTTATTCTGGTTTATAAATTTATCTTTTTTATTCCTGTTTAACACATCTAATTATACTTATAATATTACTAATATTTTTTATTATTTTCTCATTTTAATATTTTTTTGTGCAAAAAATGGTCAAATTTAACACAATTTTATCCATTTAATATCCCAATTATTATATATTTATATACTCTGTTAAGTTATAAATAGAATAATTTATATATTAGTGTTTGGATAGAGATAATGATAAATATAATGATAGATAAATGTATAATTTAATTATAATTAATTTAGTTATAATTAATTTAGTTATAATTAATATATAATAATTTAATAAAATATAATTAATATATAATAATAACAAATTATAATATATAATAATAACATATTGTGCTGGTTATAAAACAAGTTTATAATGGTTTAATGCGGCTGCTGATTATAATGTGGCTGTGTAGATGTATGTAGGTGTATAATAATTTATTTGTAAATGGAAAGTAAATTAAAAACAAATTGATTTTAAATAATTTTAAATAATTTTTTTTCGTGTTTTGCGGAGCGTTAATAAGATGAACATATTTTCCAAAAAAAGAGCAATGATATCCATCGAAGCTCTTATTATAATGATCGCTCTAATTGTAATTGCCGCCATATCTGCAGCAGTAATTCTTAAGAATTCTGGTATACTTTCGCAAAGGGCAGTAACTGTAAGTGAGCAATCAAGAGAAAGATTAATAACGGGCATAGAAATAATTAGTTTTTCAGGAACAGCAAATATTAGTGCTGAAACAATAAATAATATGGAATTATTAGTGAGGTTAAGGGCGGGGTCACTACCTATTCAATTAAAAAATCTTAAAATCTTATATTCTTCAGAAGATGTATCACTCTCAGCATCATTGCAACACAGCACTGTTATTGACGGATTTGCTGATATTGATATATCTTCAACAAATTCAAGTTGGAAAAATATTTCAGATATTGAAGAGAATACTCTGGATTCATCAACATTAAATAATGAGCAAATAAGATTTAATCCAACTACTCTTAATCTAGAAATAAATTTGTCATATGCAAGTAATACTGTGGATCCGGATGATGAGAATTCACAAAACGGTGTTATTGCTACAATAGCATTAAAAAATCTTTCTAGTGCTTCGACAGATCCAGTGCCTCTGAATATTCGTGATGAACCAATAGAAATTAATGGGGTGGTGTTTGGATTTGTAACAATTACTGGAAATGCAAATGTGAACAATTCATTAAATGGCACTACCGCGATAATACATAATTTTCCTAAATTAAATGACAATTGTAATTTTAATACTCTTATAACAGAAAAAAGGTTTTGTTTTGAAAACAAAATTGGAAATGGAGATACAACATTATCTGCAGGAGAAATCGCTAATCTCAAATTTAAGCTAAAACCTTATAATGCATTGCCAATAGAAACAAATTATGAACTACAATTATTACCAAAAGAGGGTGCTATAGAAACATTAAGTGCAATATCTCCATCAACTCTCGTAGTTCAAAAAGTGAAATTATGGGGTTGAAGTATAATAATTTCAAAATAATAATCTTAAAAATAAAAAACAATATAGTAATATATAACATATAACAATAATCATTTTTAGGTTTTCATTAGAAAATTATTTTTATAATATTTTTCATAAAATATGCTTAAAAAATCAAAAACTAAATAAATACAAGAATTAATAAAAATTGAAAAAAGGTGTGAAAAATGGTTTTTTCAAAAAAAAGAGTAGAGAGTCATGTACTTGAAAAAGTAATAGTATCATTTATGATTATTTTTGGAATCGCTGCTTTTTTAATACTAATGAGTGCTCTAGCCATTGATAGACCTGATTCAAGCCTTGCAGTAATAGAGATGCTAATTATTATGATTTTGGCCTTATTTGCACAAACATTTGTATTAATTAAAGTTTATGAGCAACTTAATAAACTACAAGAAAATAAAAAATAACACTATTAAAAAAAACGATGTTATCGCAATAATTGCATAATATTTGTTTATTTATTATATTATTATAATTTTATTATATTATTATAATAAATTTAATTTATTATATATATGAATGAAAATATATATAACTCATTGAACAATAAACAATAACAATAAAAAAATATATAAAAGATATAATATAAGATATAACATATTTCACGTGATAATATGAATGCGAAAACGATAAATAAGAAAATTATTCATAAGAAAGCAATGATGGGTGTTGGAGTGCTTCTGATTTTTATAGCAACAATATTAACATCGGCAATTGCTGCAGGAGTACTAATAAGAACATCCGGTTTATTACAGTCAAAGACAATTGAGGTTGAAAGAACGACAAGAGAACGTATAACAAGTGGTTTGGAGTTTGTTCAAGTTATTGGTTATGCTAACACTACAGCAGGAACTATTCAAGATATTGAAATTCTTGCAAGGTTAAAGGCGGGTTCCTCACCAGTAAAGCTTGAGGATACATATATTACATACACTGTAAATGAAATTGCTTTGAAATTAGAAGTAAATACAACACTGGGAGGAAGTGATTGCTCATTTGAAAATATAACTGCTGAAACAGGTTACTGTTATGAGCCTCTTTTTGGTAATGAAAATGCAATTATTGATGTTGAGGAAACACTCTATTTAAGATTTAAATTGAATTCAACACACGCAATGCTTCCACAAGATTATGTTGAGCTTCAGTTTGTTCCAAAAATCGGAGATCCTACAAGTCTTGATTTTAGAGTGAAAAGTATTAGTACATATAAGGTATTATTATACTAAGAAAGTTATTATTAAAAAGGCAATAGTAAATAGTATATTACTCAAAAAAGAGAATTATTAAAGATAATTATTAATAATAATTATATTAAAAAATTTATTAAAAATTTATTGAAAAATTTTATACTGAACGATTGTTTCAAAAAACAATATTCACATAAAAAACAATATTTATATGATAATGTTTTCAGTATTTGTTTAATTTATGTTTACTAATTCACATCATTTTTAGTTTATATTAATTTTTTAGTTTATATTAATATAAAAATAATTATTCATTAATAAATATTAATATTATAGAAAGAAAAAAGGGGTTATTTATGATTTTAGATCTTTTTAAAAAAAAAGAGCCTGAAGCTAATAAACCAGTAAGTTCTGGAGCTAATTCACAACCAGCCCCGCCTACGTTACCTCCTATTAATAAACCTGGAGCACCTACAGTGTCACAGCCCACTCAAAATGTTCAAATTCAGTCATCGATTGTTCCTCCCCCTATTTCTGCAACACCCGCTAGTAATATTCAAACTTCTCAATCAAAACCAAGTATTCAATCACAAGCGCAAAGCACTGTAACAAGTTCAAGTGTAAACGGAATACTTCCAAGCTCTTCGATAGATCCTTATATTCCTCAAATAGTTGATAAAGTAAAAAATGAATTTAAGGATTTAAAAAATGAAGCAGACAAGCTTAAAGAAGTTGATTTTAAACTAACTCAAACAGTAACAACAGTAAAACAATTCAAAGATTTTATGGATGATATCCAGAAGAGAATGGAGGGAATCGAAAAAAAGGCAGAACAATTTAGCGTTGCTTTATATGAATTAACAACAAACGAGTTCAATCCATTTATTGCTAAGGCACCTCCCGATGGTGAAGTAAAAATAATAACTCCTGAAAAAACTGCTATGATCATTACGCCGAAGGAATCAGAAATAATTCCTGCTCAAGCAAAATCACAAGCAAATGGTATGACAAATACTGCAACGATAAATAATATTCCGAAGGAAGCATTAGAAAATTCTGATATTAAAAAATTAATTGAAGAGAATTTTAAATCACTCGCAAAAACAATGCAACAACCTCCTGTTGTTCAACAACAACTTACAACAGAAAGAAATTCTATAGTGCAAGAAACACCACCTGTTGTTATTGCTGAGCCAAAAGAAGAGATTAAGATTCATGATCCTTTAGCTAATAAAACTGAAAATTTAGTTATCAAAAAACAAATCAGGGAAGATGAAAATAAATTTATAGAAAATATGAAATCAATACCTTTAGGTCAGAATGCCGAGTATGTAACTCCTCCTGAATACAAAAGAATAAGAGAAAAGATTATTGTTGAAGATGTGCTTAGTTTACCTCCAGAAAACTCTCCAAGTAAAGAAGTAAGTGAAAAAATATCTTTTGAAGAAATTTGGAATGAAGCTAAACCTGAGCAGTTGAAAAAAGAACAACCAACTCTTCACAAGTCAGATATTAAGGAAATACTTGATAAATTTATGCAAAAACATAGAGAAGAAAAGGAGCGCCAAGAACAAGAAGAAAAATGTGCTATGGATTCAAGGGATAAAAAGGCTTTTTTTGCTCATAAAATGCAAGAGTCTGATTCAAAAATTCAATTTGAAGAAG
This sequence comes from Candidatus Woesearchaeota archaeon, assembly GCA_038884715.1. GTDB lineage: Archaea > Nanobdellota > Nanobdellia > Woesearchaeales > UBA9642 > JAWABG01. The sequence goes on from JAWABG010000036.1 coordinate 6,592, forward strand.
AGAAAAAAAGAATATACAACAAAAAAATTATTAATCCGAAAGAATATTTCTGGTTTAGTTCAGGTCATCTAGCAAAGAGTATTCCTGATCTGATAGCAGGAATCGAACAATTAGATGATAATGTTATTAGACAACATTTTACAAATGAAAAAAATGATTTTGCAAACTGGATAAGATATACTTTTAAGAGCAATTTGGTTGCAGATGCACTGCAAAAATGTAAAACAAAAGCTGAACTTATCAAAATCTTGAGTTAGAAAAATTTTTATTTGTTTTATTGTCTATTTATCTTGTTCATAAATGGGAGTCTGATAATAATTTTATTTTTTTTTCTCACCTGTTATTTAAATAACTTCAAATTATTTCTCGTTCTTGTAATATCTTAATATCTTGTAATACATAGCATCTTTTTAGATTGTATTTTCTATTTAAAAATATTGATAAAATCCATAACATTTTTATAATGATTGTTTTTTTTCTTTGTATTATGGTTTTTTTCACATTAAAGGAGATTTTTGATGCTTTACTTATGAGTTTTGTAGTAGGATTTATTTTTAGTGGCGTTTTTACCCCTGTGCGTCTTCATAGAACTCCAGATGATATTATAAATGAGTATATTGAAAATCCGAAGGTTAAAAAATCAAAACTTAAGAGTGTTTCATTTAGTAATTTGTTTAAAGGTTCTTGGTTTAGGGATATATTATTTGCTAGTATGGTAGTTGCTCCAGCCATAGTTCTGCACGAATTAGGTCATAAGATAGTTGCACTTGGATTTGGAATGCAAGCCACTTTTCATGCAGCATATGAGTGGCTTGGAGTTGGAATTATATTAAAAATAATAGGATTTCCTTTTATATTCTTTGTTCCTGCATATGTTTCTATTTTCGGGGGAAATAACCTTTCATTTGGATTGACTGCGCTTGCCGGTCCATTAATAAATTTGATTTTATATTTAATTAGTTTGATTATCATGAAATTTGGAAAATTAAATAATAAACAAAGATATTTTTTTGCATTAACCCGAAGAATTAATATAATACTTTTTTTCTTTAATATGTTACCTATACCTGGCTTTGACGGATTCCAAGTTTATACAAATTTATATAGAGCTTTTTTTTAATTAATTTTTTTAATTAAATAATTATATTTCAATTATTTTTTCGTTTTTAACAGAAAGATTTTTAAATTATAGGTATATTTTGTTTAATAACAGATGTGTTATTTTCATGAAAAGAGGTGTAGGCATGGACAATAATTTTAACTATAATGATCTTTCTAAATATGATAAAGAAAATGATAATTCTCAAGGAGTATCTAATCTAAATTCTGGTTTTGGGTATAATGAAAAGGAAGAAATGGAACTCATACCTCATTCTGAAATAGAAAGTATTCGTGATCAATTGCTAGAAATTAAAAAAACACCGTTTAGAGATCCGGAGGTTGACAAAGAGCTAATTAAAGCAATGAACAAACTTGACAACTCGATAAGTAGGCTTATCTCAATTTTTGAAGAGGCAAATCAAGAGATTAGCTCGAGCGCTAACCAAAATCAAGAGTTTTTAGATAAGTTGAATGAAATAATTGAGCAAAATTCAAAAATTGCAGAAGGGGTTTTAGCATTAGCTGATATGTTTAAAAGTCCAGAGCCCCCTGTTATTCCTGAACAAAATCATGAAAACGATTTTAACATTAATATTCTTAGTTCTCCAAATAAAGAAAAACAAGGAGTATCTTTTGCAAATTATGATGATTATTCAAAACCAGTAGTTGATAGAACCCATCAAGATTCTGCTTTTGATTCTGCTTTGTCGCAACATGATTTTTCTCTTCAAACTCTTGATATGTCACAGTACAACAATGAATCTTTATCATCTGATAATCAACAAATAGAAAAAGATCCTAATCTTTCTTATCCAGGAAATAATTGGGATGACCAGAAACAGTTTTCATCTTCCGGCCTGTTTGGTTCAAATAATATTCCTTCGTCCATTACTCCAGGAGACAATGCTTTTAATAACATTAAACCAATAATTGATAGACCACCTGAGGATGGTTTTAAGGATTTTGTACCTCCTCCTCCAATAGCTCAACAAATAGAAAAAATACCGTTACCTCCTGAGAAAAAAGGACTTCTTAGTAGATTCAGAAAATGATTTCAAAAGAAATTGTTTATTATCTTAGAGCATTGCACAGAGCCAGTATAAAATTAAAGGAAGAAGCTTCTGTAAATAAGAAATTTGAAGAGCTCAACATGAATAAAGAAGACAAGAATGAAATACAAAAAAGTATAGATATTGTCAGGGCTCAGCCAATAGTTATGAAAGTTAGAAGTTATGAATCAAAACAAAAGCACAGTCATAAGAAAATTAAAAAGAAAAATAAGAATAGACTAAGATTCAAAAAAAGAAGAGAAAATATGCATATTTCTAAAATTAAGAAAGAAATAAAATCTAAGTATAAAACATTAAAAAATAAAAAAAAGAAGTTTAGAGAATTCTCTAAGGTTAGGCGCATAATTAAAAATAAGAATATTCTTGCTGTGAAAAAAGTTAGAAAGAAGTTGGTTAAGGAGGATAAAAGAATGAATAAAAGAAATATTCATTCAAATCGTAAAAACAGTCATATTATTAAAAAGAAAACAACTCAAAATAGAAGAAGTAGCCGTCTCAGAAAGAAGATAATCGTTCATAATAAGAATACTAATAAAAGGATCAACAACAAAATATTAAAAAGTTATTCAAATAAAAAGGTTCATAATAAAAATAACAAAAGTATTGAATTATTAAAAAAACAATTATCCAAAATTGAAGCAATGCATGATAGTATTAAAAAATCTGGAAAATATTCGAAAGAACAACTTGAAATAATTGATAAAAAAATAATTGAACTTAAAAATAAGATTCACAACTCAAAATAATCTAAAATAAATATAAAAAACAAAAGATTACAAATTCACAAATCCTTTGCCATTATTGTTCTTCTTCCGTTTGCTTCTGCTCTTTCAATAGCTCTTTTCACTAAATCTTTTACAATTTTATCAAGGGCGTCTGGAAAATCTCCGGAGACATTGTACTTGTCTGCAATCTCCTTAATCTTTGCCTTGACGATTATCGAATCCGACATATTTTCACCTCATCTATTTTAGTAATTTTTTTATTTTTCATTTTCATTTATCTCAAGAATTTTTTTAAGTATTGGTTCTTTTCCCTTCCACTCAAGACATTCTTTAAGTACGTCAATTATATTATCTACAGGTATTATTTCTATTCTTTCGAGCTTTGTGTGATCTATAATGATATCTTTAAAATTTGATTTTGGAACAATTACTTTTTTCATTCCCGCATTTATTGCTGCTTCAACTTTTGCACTCACACCTCCCACTGGTAGAACTTCTCCTCTTACACTTAGTGATCCTGTCATAGCGTAATCCTGTTTTACATGAACTTTTTTTAGCGCACTAATTATTGATGTAGCAACTGCAATACTGGCACTATCACCTTCGACTCCTTCATATGTTTGAAGAAATTGTACATAGATATCATATTTTTCTTTAATGTCATCTCCAAAATATTTTTTTATTATCGCACTAACATTCTTTATGGCTTCTTTGGCAATATCTCCTAATTTGCCAGTAGCCACTATTTCTTTTTCTTTTCCACCTATTGTTACTTCTGATTCTATAGGCAATATTATTCCAGAATAACTTGCTCCGCTACCTATTACTGCCAGTCCATTTACTCTTCCAATTTTTTTTCCGGTAACGACAATAACTTCGTATTCTTTTCTGTGTTCAATAATCTTGTCAGCAATTTGTTTTTCAAGTGGTCTTGCTATTTTTTTTGCTTCAGATACGTGTTTAATTTCAACATAAGTAGCATTTTGTTCGAGTGCAATATCCCCTGCTGCTCTTACTAAACCACCAAGCTCTCTAAGTCTAAGTGTTAAATGATTTTTTCTGTTAGCCATTTTTCTAGCTTCTTCAATAATATAATTAACTGCTTCTTTTGTAAAATGAGGAATTTTTTTATCTTTTTTTACTTCTTGTGCGATAAATACTGCTATTTTGTTACGATTTTCTAATGTATCAGGCATTGTTTCTTGCATATAGACTTCATAACCATAACCCCTTAATCTTGAACGTAGTGCTGGATGTAAATGTTGAACTGTTTCAATGTTTCCTGCCGCTACAAGAATAAAACTACAAGGCACTGCTTCAGTTCTGACCATTGCACCCGCACTTCTCTCACTCTGGCCTGTAATTGGGAATTTTCCCTCTTGGAGGGCAGTCAGTAGTTCTTGTTGTGTTCCTGGTTGAAGTGTTGATATCTCGTCAATAAATAAAACCCCCATGTGTGCTTTATGTATCATTCCAGCCACAACTCTTTCATGTGCGGGAGTTCCTAATCCTCCTGATTGGAATGGATCATGTAAAACATCTCCTAATAATGCTCCTGCATGTGCTCCTGTTGCGTCATAAAATGGTATGTGTTTTTTATCAAAATTATCAACAATCACTTTTGGAGGACTTTTATTTTTTGACTCCATTCTTCTACTCAAGTTTATCATAAGAATTATCCCAAACATTATTATTAGGCTACTAATTAGTGCAGCACTAAAAACAATTGCAGCTGCTATTGGTCCATCTGTTTTTAAGAAATAATTTCTCATCCACCAAGGACCAAAAATCGAGACGGCAACAACAAGAAGCATTAACAATGTTTGAGGACCCCTGAAAATATTAATATTTTCCATCTTTGCCTTCATAACAACAGTCCTTCCTTTTCCTGCCTCTACTGTCCTAATTAAGGGTTCATTTTCATCATTTGGATTTGGAAACGATATAACATCCACTAGTTTTTCTCTTGGCAACAACTCTGCTAATGCCATTCCGAGCATGCTTTTACCTGTTCCTGGCTCTCCAATGAGTAAAACATGCCTTCTTTGCTGAGCAGCCTTTCTCATCACATTTACGGCGTCATCCTGGCCAACAATTTGATCAATCATTTTTTCTGGCACAGAAATATCTTTTGTTGTTGAAAATTTTAATTCTTTAGAATAATCAATAGTTTTTTTACTGGTCATAATATTAATTTTTTTATTCTTAATATAAGTTTTAGTGGATGTTATCCCCTTTTTCTTTCCCATATATTGGTAAAAAAAAGGTATAGAAATATAAATCTTTCGAATGATTAATTATGGCTAGGCATTGATAATGCATCGAATAATCCTTGATATAAATATAAATTACAATATAATATGAAAATATTTTGATTTTTTTTGAGTAATGTTTATTAAGAATTTAAATATATAAAATTAAAATTCAAATATATAAATAATATAAATGTCAAATGAAAGATACAACTTTGCTCACTTTTTCAACTATAGTTGGATTAATTGGAATTATCAGTTTGTACATAATAATGCAATTCTCTGATATTAATGAATATTCAATTATAGAAATACATAATACGAGTGATGGAAAA
>JAWABG010000037.1:0-6277 GCA_038884715.1 Candidatus Woesearchaeota archaeon
AATGATCACCGCATCACATAATCCAAAACAATTTAACGGTTTTAAGTTTGGCATCGGTTATTCTGAAACTATGTTGACCCAGGATATAATCGAATTTAGAGAACTGGTTAATTCTGGAAAATTTATTACAAAACAGCCAAAAGGTAAACATATTCAAAAAAATATAAAAGAAGAATACATTAATGATTTGTTTAGAAGAATTGGTCCAATAAAAAAATTTAAAGTTGTCGTTGATGCTTGTGCTTCAACTCCAGGCATTTTTTTGCCAGATATTTTTAAAAAAGCAGGATGTCAAGTTATCGAACAAAATACAAAACCAGATAGTAATTTTCCCGTTGGAGTAGCTGACCCAACCGAAAAAGAAGTTCAGCAAAGATTGGCGGATCGGGTAGTCAAAGAAAATGCCGACATAGGATTTTCTTATGATACTGACGGTGATAGAGTGGGTATTGTTGATAACAAAGGCCAGCTTATTTGGAATGATACGTTGGTAAGCATATTTAGCAAAGATATTCTTGATTATCTACCAGGATCAAAAATAGTATTTAATACTTTATGTTCAAAGCAAGTAATTGATGTAATTACTCAATCAGGTGGAACGCCGATTATGTGGCTTACTGGCCACTCATTTATTAAGGCAAAAGTCAGGGATGAAAGAGCTCCCTTCGGTGGCGAACTAAGCGGTCATTTTTATTTCGTCGATAATTTTTTTGGCCATGATGATGGTGCTATTGCTAGTTTAAGACTATTAGCATATCTAACAAGAAAGAATAAATCTCTTAGTCAGATAATTGATGAATTACCACATTATTTTTCCAGTCCGGAAATCAAACTAGGCTGCGCGGATAATATTAAATTTAAATTAGTCAGTAAAGTAATTGGTAAGGAAATAAAAAAAATTTATCCCAAGGCGAAATATATTGAAATTGACGGTGTTCGTATGGATACAGAAAAGGAAATGGTCATAATCAGGGCATCTCAAAATGGCCCATATATTACCGTTAAGTTTGAGGCAAAATCAGAAACTGAGTATAAAAAATTAAAAAAGAAAATAAGTCAAATTTTACATAAAATTAAAGAAATTGATTTCAAGTCAGGAGTAAATACCGCATCATTAGAATAAAGTTAATTGAAAGTAAAATTACGCCTATTTATTAAATTTTATTTAAATTGTGAATTATACTAAATGAAATTAACGCAAAAGGATTTGCTTGACTTACAGGTAGAAATAAAAAATATTTTAATAAAAGCGGGTGATATAATTTGTAAATCATGGAATTCAAGCGTAATTTCTAAACAAAAGGATAGACGCGATATAGCAACAAACATTGATATAGAAGTTGAAGACTTTCTTAGAGATAAACTTACAAAATTATTACCTGAAGCAGGCTTTATTGTTGAAGAAGGTAAATCTATAAAAAAATCATACTATAATTGGGTGATTGATCCAATTGACGGCACAAAACAATACTACAATCGATTACCAATGTTCTACACTCAGATTGCTCTTCTTTATAAGGATTTACCAATAATCGGTGCTATTTATAATCCTGTCTCAAAACAAATGTTTTCATCCAGTAAAAATAACGGTGCTTATTTAAATGAAATAAAAATAATAGCAAAAACAAATAATTCATTAAAGTCATCAATTATAGAGATTGATTTTTCAAGCTCAAACATATTTTTTAATCAAAAAAATCAAATAATTACTAGACTATTAAAATCTTGTTACCGAGTTCGAATGTCAGCAGGATTTATGGGACCATATATAATCACTGGAGCAATAGATGCAATAATCCGTAGTAATTTAAAAACAAATAAACAGTTTACAGATATTTCTGCTCACTTATTGCTTTGTGAAGAAGCGGGCTTAAAAAACAAATATATAAATATTTCTGGATTTCCAATTATTATTACGGCTTCTGATTTGCTAGCCAATAAAATAACTAACCTTCTTTTATGATATAATTAGAGCATGTCTGACACTCAAAATAACGATATTAAGCTCTCAAACTATACACAAGCTTTAATTTACGCTATAAAATCAATTAAGCCAAAAACCAGGCCTGATGATCTTTCAAAAATAATGGTTTCACAAACCGTGTCTTTTTTTGCTCTTGTCTACGAAAGAGTAAGGAATGCCGTTGAATTTCGAGAGGATCATTTAGTTTTAAGAGCAGCTATTGAAAGAGTCATTAAAAGAAGGCTTTCTTTATCGCCAGACGGAAAAGGTGAGGCAGAAAATCTTTTACGAGAATTATTGTGGGCCAGATATTTTGACAATGGTACTTTAGGTGGTGAAGATGTAATGAAAATTCAAAATATTATTGATAAATATTTACTTATTCGAAAAAATATTATTACTGGAAGAGACGGTGAACTACAACAGTATTTTAACCAATACATCATTAATTTAATGACCTGTGAGATCGAAGAAACATTAAAACCTGAATCAGCCTCAAAACATGCTAGTCAAACTTTTTTTATTTATCAAGTATTAAGGAATAAAATTAAAATTGAAGGTCTAACCGATGAACAGAAAGACGCCTTTTTTTTAGTCGCTGTAGAAAGAGCATATGGACGCAGCGATAAACCATATCAACAATACCATTTGTTTATAACCTTATATAAGCCTATTAGCCAATATTCAAATGAAGAAATAAACAAGCTTTCCCTGAAAATTCCTACAATATTTAAACGAATTGATGATATGATCACTAGCCCTTATGTTGATAGTTTAATAAAATTTTGCCGAAAACAATTACCTCCATTTACAGTTTTATTTTCAATTCTTTCCTCTAAACCTAAAGAAATAAATGAAATTTTAACTAATAAAGAAAAACTTTGGTTAGAAGTGGACATAACCTGTAGAGAAAAGTATCAGCAGCTAGGAATAAGAATAAGAAATTTAGCCGTAAGAAGTTTTATCTATATATTTCTAACAAAAATGATTTTTGCTCTTATATTAGAATATCCTGTTTCAAAATTTATTTACGGAGAAATTAATAATGCGTCAATACTAATTAATAGTATTTTCCCACCTTTTTTAATGTTGGGCATTCTTGTTTTTTTCAGAGTACCTGACGAAAGCAATACCAGAAAAATATATAACCGGATTATTGAAATTATAGATGCCGATAAAACATTTGAAACACAAGTCGCTTATATGCCTAAAAAACCTAGAGAAAAACGGCCGACACTTATTTTTGGATTTACTATTTTTTATTCATTAACTTTTATAATTACGCTTATTCTTATTTACGAAATTTTACTTTTTATTAATTTTAATTTAGTTAGTCAAGCTATTTTTATCTTTTTTGTCAGTGTTGTTACTTTCTTCTCTTATAGAATTAAGCAAATGGTAAACGAGTTTAAGCTAGATGAAAAGGAAAATATTTTTACCCCTATAATTGATTTTTTCTTTATGCCTATTTTATCACTAGGAAAATTCTTTAGCTCGGAGCTCGCCAGACTAAACTTTTTTATTTTTATTTTTGATTTTTTAATTGAAGCTCCTTTTAAACTTATATTTGAAATTGTTGAAGAGTGGATATCGTTCGTTAAAAAAAGAAAGGAAGAAATTATCTAATCTTAATGATTGCTTCATATTTTAATCTTTATCTTAATAAACCAATTATCGGCTTAGCTCCTATGGATGGGGTAACCGATCCTCCTTTTAGGGAGATCGTTGATATCTATAGCCATCCTGATATATTATTTACTGAATTTGTTTCATCCGAAGCTATTGTCAGACAATCAAAAAATATATTGAAATCACTCTTATTCCATAAATCAAAAACTCTCATTTTTGCACAGATATTCGGCGATAATCCCAATTTAATGTATAAAGCAGCCGTTGTTTTGTCTAAATTAAATTTTAATGGAATTGATATTAATATGGGCTGTCCTGATAAAACAGTTGTTCATCGGGGTGCAGGAGCAGCTTTAATAAATAATCCTAAATTGGCACAACAATGTATTAACTCGGTTAAAAAGGCGGTAGACGAGAATTATCAAATTACAAATAAAAAAATTATGGTTTCTGTAAAAACCCGTATCGGATTTGATTCAATTATCACTTCGTCTTGGATTAATGCAATACTGGAGTCCAAACCGGATATGATCACTATTCACGGTAGAATTGCCAAAAAGATTTTTGCAGGAGAATGTCATTGGGACGAAATCGCGCTAGCCGCTAATATCGCTAAAAAATATTCCATTCCTGTTCTCGGTAATGGCAGTGTTCATACCCTTCAAGAAGCTAAAGATAAAATTAATAAATTTCGTTTAAGCGGAATTTTAATAGGTAGAGCCGCTTTAGGAAACCCATGGATATTTTCGGATAAACTACCTTCCATTCAGGAAAAAGTAAAAGTAATGAAACATCATTGTCGGTTATTTCTAAAATACCGCCCGGATCTTCAATTAATGCCTATGCGCAAGCACCTTGCTTGGTATTGTAAAAATTTCAGTAATTCTGCGAAAATTAGAAATTTGATTACAAAAGTAACCACTTTAGAAGATTTGGATAAAATTTTATCTATAATATCTGAGTAATTTGTCTCCATGAAAATACTCGTTTTATATTTTTATGAAGGTTTTTAGATTGATTCCATGGCGAATTAAAAAGTAATACCTTTATGTCTTTCTCTGCACATTCGGTAGCAAAATTAAGATTATCATCGATAAGAATATTTATATTGTATTTTTTTATATAGTCAGACTTTTTATTTTTTGGATTGTAATAATCTAACATTATATTTGTATGATAAACCGCTGAAAAAGAATTGGGATAATGCTTATTTAACCACTTAATAGATTTGTGTTCGATTATCATTGGTCTGGCAGTTACCGCAGAAAGTATATGTTTTTTTCTTAGTATTTTAATGGCTACCTTTGAACCGTATATGGGTTTAAGATTTTCAAAATGGTCTGTATTATAAAACTCTAAAATACGCTTTGTTGTTTCATCTTCGGAGCAGTTCCAATAAGTAGAAAGTCCGTGAGTAATTAAATCATGATATCTTGTTTTAGTTTTATACTTTGAATTATGGTAAAAAATTAAAGGCCGAACAATATCGGCTAAAACACTATCAATGTCTACGCCAATATGCATAATGTTATTTATTATAACAGTCTTTTGCTTTAGTATAATATCAACATGCAAAAGAAGCGGATTGCGGTTATTTCTTACCATACCTGCCCATTAGCAGCACAGGAAGGTAAGGAAAGCGGCGGGATGAATATATATGTTTTGGAGTTGTCAAAAGCTTTAATTTCCCAAGGCTATAAGATTGATATATTTACTCGTATTCAAGATATTATTAGTCCGGAAATAGTCAACCTCGGTAAGGATTTAAGTGTTATTCATTTACCTGCAGGTCCTAAGCACAATCTTCCAAAAAAAAAGCTAATTAACTATATAGATAAATTTTCTACTTCCCTAGCTTTATTTATCAGTAAAAAAAAATATTTATATGATTATATCCACTGTCATTATTATATGTCAGGCTTGGTTGCTTTAAGATTACGAAAAAATTATTTTTTTAAACAGCCTATTATTACTACATTTCACACTCTCGCACTGATGAAAAATCTTGTTGCTAGAAATAGTAGAGAACACGAATCGCGATTGAGGATTAATGCTGAATTTGACTTAGTTAAAGAATCACAGATAATAACTGCCTCAAGCCAAAATGATAAAGATTATCTTGTTAATTTATATAACTGTCCTAGTAATAAAATTCATGTAATTCATCCGGGAGTCGATTCCAAAATTTTTAAACCTATTCCTAAAAAAGAAGCGCTTAATTATATTCAATCGGTGACAACAAATAAAATTATTTTGTTTGTCGGCAGAATTGAACCCTTAAAAGGAATCGATACTTTGATGCACGCTATAAAAATACTGCAATCTAAGAAACCGGAATTAAAACTTTGTCTACTTATCGTTGGCGGAGTAACGGAAACCAACGCTGTAAAAAATAATCCCGAATTAGCCAGACTAAAACGTTTACAAAAAACACTTGGAATTTCGCCAATTGTTGGGTATGTTGCTCAGCGCCATCAGCATGAATTACCCTACTATTATAATGCCTCCGAAGTGGTGGTGATGCCATCTTATTATGAATCATTTGGAATGACTGCCCTAGAAGCTATGTCCTGCGGCAGGCCGGTTATTATTACCAATACATCAGGAATTTCCAGCATTATTGATGACGAATTCCAATCATTAATTGTATCGGCCAATAATCCATTACAACTGGCTAATCAAATT
>JAWABG010000037.1:6287-11440 GCA_038884715.1 Candidatus Woesearchaeota archaeon
AGTTATTAATGATAGAAATTTTGTAAATTATTATCGGCAGGCCGTTAAAAAAATAATCTCAAATTTAAGCTGGACAAAATCAGCTGAATTAATGTCTAATATTTATCAAAGTTTATAAAAATAAGTAGGAAAGGGAATATGAGATACCTTCTTAATTAATTTTTTTTCCCAACCAATAATAGGAAATCCATGAGAAATAACAATTGTTTGTTTTTTTAGTTCTTTTTTCAGTTTATATTTTAATTTTTTAATCAAATCTGGCATAAGAAAAATATATACATAATCGGTATTTTTTAAAGAGATATTAAAAAAATTCCCTCTTATAAAACTGATGTTTGAGGTGATCATAGAAAAATAAGCGTAAACACGAGCAATGAAAATTAGAATTGGATTAATATCTACGCCCAAACCAATTAATTGATATTTTTTTACGGCTGTTCTTACCACCCGGCCGTCACCACAACCTAAATCTACAAATCGATTATTTTTTTTAAATTTAATTTGTTTTAGAATAAATTCAATTTCTTTTTGTTTGGAAGGAACATATGGAGAACCCATAATAGACGAATAAATTAAAAATAACGTATAAACAGTAAGGCCGATAAGAAAAAGCAGAATTAAAAAAATCAGTATTAAGTAAAAAATAATCCAAATCATTTATCTAGTATAATATACTATAATCACAAATTAATACTAAATACGGCTGGATTGCCCTTGTAGCTTAATGGATAGAGTAGCGGTCTTCGGAACCGCTGGTGGGGGTTCGATTCCCTCCAAGGGCACCAGTATTAAACTTTCAGGAATTTTACCGATCGATTCAGTCTCGCGTAGCGGGCCGCCAGTCCCGTTCAAAAAAAGTTCAAATTTCGTCAAACAAACGCACAACAATATATAATATTAATTTCCTTAAAAAAATAAAAATATAAATTAAATTATTGAGCTTCAACAATTGATGAATAAGCATCTTTTGATATTTTTCCCTTTCGATAGAAATAATCTAACAATTTAATTACTTTATCATAATAAATATCCCTATTGTTCTCGAACCAATCATCCCAGGAAACTGGGTCAGGGATTTTTTCCGGTAAAGTATTTAAAAATTTTTGTGCCATTTCGAAAAGAGCACTTTCAAGTTCTTTATTCAAACCATCTTGGCAAGGATTATCAACCGGAACAACTTCAATATCACTACCGTATATTCTAGTAAAAATTAATAAAGCTCGTCTCATGTGGTTTTCTGAGGTAACAAGTAAAATTCGTTTAAATCCTTTTTCTTTCGCTAACTTTCTTGATGCAAAAGCTTCATAAAAAGTATCTCTGCATTCGTCAATAACCTTAATAATTTTATTCGGATCAACTTTATATTTTTCAGTTAAATATCTTTTTCGAACAATAGCGCCATCTTCTACAAAAAAACCCTTGTCTGGTGTATAGGATTTATATTTTCCCCCCATAACAATTGCGCAATCTGCTATTCCCGTATGCATTACTTCGGCTCCTCTATCAAGTCTAGCTATTGATAGCGGGCTTAAAGAACCGTCAAAAGCATTTCTTCCTCCGCCAAGAATTACCACAGCGTCAAAACGATTATTATTCATAAATTCTTTTTTAATTCTACTAGATTACTAATTCTTTTATAAAGTGTCTTATACGTTGATTATTCTTTGTTCTCCATGTATAAATTTGATATACTTAGCCATATTTGATAATTCAAATAGGATATTGATTTAACTGGAAAAATATGCAATGGGCCTGTAGCTCAACTGGTAGAGCGCCTCCCTCTTAAGGAGTTGGTTGAGAGTTCGAGTCTCTCCAGGCTCACCATTAAGGAATCATCCACAAAACAATTTATATTAGTTTAAATTACCATTAACAAAGATTCGATTAAGCTTTAAATCGCTGGTAAATCGTATTTATTGACTTAGCTGCTCTTTTTTCGTATATTGGATTTATGATTAAAAAGATATCAATATATTTATTCTTATTTTTTCTATTACTTTCAATAAATGGTTTAATAATTTATAAATTTTACCGTATTACATACCGTCAGAACAAAATTCAGTCTTTATTATCTGAAATTGACCATTCAAAAAACTCCAGTCAACAATTTCGATTTTCGGCTGTCCCTTATATTAATAACACCGTTCAGACTGACATAACCCTGTCTGACGGACGAGCGGCAAATTTAAAAAGTTTTTTTCGAAAATATAATTCACCCCTTTATGATTATTCCAGTTTGATCATTTCAACTGCTGATAAATATCAGTTTGATTACCGTCTTCTACCGGCTATTGCTATGCAGGAATCAAATTTATGTAAATATATTCCTGAAAACTCATTTAATTGCTGGGGATGGGGTATATACGGAGATACGGTTACTAAATTTAGTTCATATGAAGAAGCTATTGAAACGGTTTCAAAAGGTATTAAAAAAAATTATATCGATAAAGGCCTGATTACCGCCTCATCAATAATGGCTAAATATACACCTTCCTCAAACGGCAGCTGGGCACACGGAGTTAACACTTTTTTACGAATGCTTGAATAACTTACTGGACAGACCGAGCATTGGAAAGCTCCTGAGACAATGAATACTGAGTGCCTTGTTTTTTAGAACGAGCCATAAATAATGATCCTCTTTTTTTCTTTTTTGTAATTAAAGCCTGCAACCATGTTCTAGATTCACCTATCTTTAAACGTATGGTTTTTAAAATATTTAATACTAATTCTAAGAATCTGACATGATAAATACCCACTTTATCCGGTAGAGATTCAAGGGTAAGATTCTGAATATCTTTAACTTCATTAAGAAGCGATGAATCGGCTCTTTTTATCATTTCTATTTCTCTTTTAATCAACTCTGAAAGTTCTTTTATTTGTCTTTTAACCAACTCTTTTTCATAATATTCATTATAGTTAAAGACTCTAAATTCCTGTTTTTTCTTATTTTTTAAGGATGATTCACGGCTCATTTCATTCTGTCTGTTGACTTCAGCGCCTGAATAAGATCCGCCGAAAAACTGATCAAACATTCCTGAACCGATTTTTTTAAATTCATTAGCCGTTGAACTAACGGTAGAAGAACCCAGATCACGTAATGTTTCTAATGGGTTTTTATTAGTTAGTTGGGATTTTGATTTTGAGCTCGATTGATTGGCCTTATAATTCATGCCTGTATTATACTATAGGGCTACTAATTTGTCAATTGAAAATCCTTAAAGGATGTAGTTAAAGGTTTAATAACATATCAATTGTTTTTTGTTTTCTTAGTATTGAGGCATAAAAATAGGAGTTTTGCATCGCTGATTGTCTTTCTTTGTCATCTTTAATATTGGATAGAAGTTTGTCCAACTCTTCTTTTTCTACTTTTATATTTTCCTTATCTGCCAATTCCATTATTAAAAATTCCATTTTATAAGTATCTTCTATTTCCCGTTTATATCTATTTTTAAGATCTTCCATGGTTAAATTCTTAGATTTTAAGTATGATTCGGTAGTCAGTCCGATTTTTTGGATATCATCAACCAATCTTGTTAATCTTTGATTTAATTCCTCATCAATAATCATATCTGAAATTTCAATCTTTGCTTCTTGCATCAAAGCAGAAAGTATATCGTTTAAAAGTTTTTGTTTATCTTCATCGGGTTTTTTTTCTTTATTATCTTTACCGGGTACCCATATTATATCTTTTTTCTTAGCCTCCTTAACCTTCTTAATGGTTGCTTTATAATTACCGATCGTAATAACCGGTCTTTCTGCAATAGTAATTTTTATCTGCCAATCTTCATTCTCTTTAGCCTTTATAAGGTCAATTTTGGGATTGATTACCGGAACAATATTTTCTTTTTTTATAATTTCCTCATATAAGCGAGAAAGAAGCGATTTAAGAAGCTCTTGATAAATATCGTTTTTACTCAAATGTTTTTCCGCAATTGCCGAAGGAACTTTTCCTTTTCTAAAACCCTCAACCGTAAGTTCGGATTGAAGTTTAGAAAAAGCTAATTTATACTCTTTTTTTATATCATCTTTGGGAATATCGAGAAGCAATTCAATAGTTTTTTTTGGTAGTTTATTGATTTTATAGCTATACATAATTCTTATAATTTTACCTGATTCAAAGATAAAAACAACTCTATTTTTTCTTCTTCATTGTTAAATTTATTTATAAAATACTGAACTCTTGGTGTCCATGTAGTGCTTTCTGAATATATTTTTCCGATCTGTGAAAGATCTTGCGCACCTTTATCAATATAGTTTTTTCTTAAACCTTGAGCAACAGTAAAAATTCCTTCATTCCAGTTTTTAAACATAATATAACCGCCTCCCCAGCCAAATGGGTTAAATGAATTAGGCCATATGAACTTTCCAAAGGTTGATTCTAATCCGGCAATTGACGGTAGTAAATAACAATTAAGCTTATACTCAAGACAAGCGTCCACAAATGAATTTACTTCATTAATTAGCGGAGAATTGTATTCTTTAAGAATATTAAAAATAGATTTTCTAATTTTATATATTCTCATTTGGCTAGGCTGATTTTCGAAGATTTCGATTTTAGGATCCTTTTTAATAGCCGCAGAACTACCGGCAACCGGATCGGCATATACAAGTTCAGCTTTGAGAAAAAATATTACCAAGAAAAATATGATTGTCAGTATTTTCTTCATAAAAAAAATCCTAAAGCTTTTATGACTATGTCTAAAAACCTTAGGATCTGATTCTTATTATATCAGATTATTATAGGTATGTCAAATATCTAAAAACAACCAGATGTAATAATGCAAAAATTTAGCTATAATACGTTTTCATGAATTCTACATTTTTTTCATATAGTTTTGGCTGCCGCGTAAATGAAGCAGAAAAACAGGAAATTGACCGTCAGATGCTCAAAAAGGGCTATTTATTTACAAATAACAATCCAAACATATATATTATTAATTCCTGTGCCGTTACTCAAAAAGCAGAAAGGGAAGTGAGACAATATGTATATCAGGTTAGAAAAAAATATCCAAATAGTTATATTGTTATTACAGGATGCTCGGCCACATACTGGAAAAAAAATAATCAAGCGGATAATTTACCTGTAAATTTAATTGTTGATAATATAAATAAAGAATTCCTCATCGAACTTATAGAAAAAAACCTCATGAAAG
>JAWABG010000038.1:0-10984 GCA_038884715.1 Candidatus Woesearchaeota archaeon
TAGCTTGTTTTTTTCTTTGTCTTCTTTATATCTTTAGCTAGATCAAGCTCGTCAAGTAATTCCTTATATCTGTTTCTTATTGTAACTTCTGTTACACCTGCTACATCTGCGACTTCTCTTTGAGTTCTCTTTTCTCCATTTATTAATGCAGCAACGTATAATCCTGCAGCAGCTATTCCTGTTGGACCTCTTCCACTTGTTAATTCAATTTTTTGTGCTTTTTCAATTATCTCTACACTCTTACTTTGGGTTTCTGCACTAAGATTTAAGGCACTTGCAAATCTTGCAATGTAATCGGCAGGGTTGCTCGGTAATATAGTTATTCCAAGTTCTCTTGTAATAAACCTGTAGGTTCTGCCTATTTCTTTTTTTTCAATACTCGAAGCCTCGCTTAACTCGTCTAAAGTTCTTGGAACATCGTGCCTTCTGCATGCAGCGTATAATGCTCCAGCAACGACAGATTCCATACTTCTTCCTCTTACAAGTCCTTTTTGTACAGCCATTGTATAGATTCTTGAAGCTTCTTCCTCTACACTACCTGGTAATTTTAAATATGAACTTACTCTCTTAAGCTCTGCTAGAGCTAGTTTTAAGTTTCTTTCTATTGCAGTGCTTATTCTCTGCTGCCATTTCCTTAGTCTGAAGAACTTGTTTTTTTCCTTTGCTCCTAATTGATAAAGATCTGATTGTTTTCCAATATCTGTACCTAGACCTTGATCAAATTGGGTGTAGGTCATTGGTGCTCCTGTACGTCTTTTCTTTGCCGCTTCATCACTATCGAATTCACGCCATTCTTGGTCAAAGTCAACCATTTTTTCTTCTACAACTAAACCACAGTCTTTACAGATAATTTCACCTTTCTCCTTGTTCCAGAAAAGATTTATACCTCCACATTCAGGACATTTTTTTATGTAGTGCATTTTCTTATTCCCCCCAACGCTTTTTTTACTCTAAATAATAAACACATAAAAAACTGATATATTTATAAAGAAAAGCGGGTCTTAGTATTTAAATTTTTCGCTTTTTAGATAGTTTTTTAAACTTTTTGTTTTAACTTTTAAGAAAAAATAAATAAAAAAATATATAAACATACATTAATATAATAATAATTATGAATATAAATCGGCGTAAAGCTCAAACATGGTCAACAGATTTGATTTTAGGTGTGGTTGTTTTTGTGCTCATTATTGCAGTTATTTATACTATAATCACACAAAAACCTCAAACTAAACCAACTGAATTGCAACAAGAAGCCATGCTTATAGGCACAAGACTAGACTATAATTCAAATTATGACTCTTTATATACTGTAATTCAGGATGGAGAAATAAATAATCAAAGACTCGAAAGACTACCAATCAATATAAACTTTGAAACAGGCACTTACGAGCAAGCAAAAAAGGATTTTGGAATATCGAAGGATTTCTGTATATACTTAGAAGATGAAAACGGGAGATTGATTTTAATTAATAATAGTTATGTTGGTGTTGGAAATCCAAATTTATTAATTAATAATGTTCCCTGTGGAACAAGAATAATATAAGAAAGATGATATAAGAATTATAATAAATTCTAAAAATATATAAAGAAGGTATAAAAGTAAGTATTTATGGAGCCATTAATATATTTCTTACTGCTCATATTGTCATACAGCGGGTTATTTGTAGGATTAATATTATCTCGAGTAGCTTTTGAGGAATTAGAAAGCGGAAAAAAATATTTTTTAATAATACAATTCTTATTATGGATAATAATTACTAATCTTATAATATTCTATTATAATGATCTATTGTTTGTTATTATAGGTGCCTTATTAGTTATTTTGATGTTTATACTTAAATTTGTTCTACAGAATAAGTCATATCATATTGATTATTTAGTTTTGGGGATATTATTTTATTATTCTTCAGGATATACTAATTTGATGTTGATTAATTCTACCGCTATCTTTCTCTACGGATTTTTTACAGCAAGTCTTATTGTGCTTAACTCAGAAATTAATAATAATAAGGACGTTTTTAACAAAAAGATTATTAACAAGATTTTATTAAATATTGGTATTATAATAATAGCCAGTATTCTTTTCATATTATTATAATTTGTGGTACTTAATGCATAAATTCATATTCTCTGATTATTATTATCATGAATAACACCATAATTATTATTCCTGCGAGTAAAACAGAAAAATTCACTAAGAAATCTTCAGTACTTGAAATAATTCTATAAAACCCAAAAGCCATGATAATAACTCCAAACCATAGAAATTTATCAAGAACTATTTTCATAATATCAAATTCTTCTGACTTGGTTAAATGCCTTTTCATGAAATACACCCCTTTATTTTTAATTTAATAAATTTCAAATTAACGAAAATTATCTTAATTAAAAAAATGGAAAACTTATTTAACTTCAAATGAAACATCTGCGCTAATATCTGCAAGGTTTGAAGCAGTTATTGTACAAACATATGATCCTGATGCACTACTACTAATGGGTGCCACCAATAAAAACATTTTAAATGATTGTGGTTGAATATTTTGTGGGCTTCCTTTTTGAATAGTTCCAGATATAGGATTATTAGTAGGACAGTTAATGTTGGGTTGTACTGATACTGTGTTTTGGCCTCCATTAAATATTTTTATTTTCATCTCCAATGATCCTCCTGGCGAGATAGTACCTTTTTCTAAACTATAAGTTATAGGTATTTGAGCTGTTGGTGTTTCTGGGTCTGGAGCTTGAACATCAAAATCAATTTTATTTAACTGTGATCTGATAAATCCCAATGCTAAACCAAGAACTGCAATAGCCATAATAAGAATTACAATTGCATTTACACTTAATTCAAGAGCTGCTTTTTTATTCATAATAAACACCTCGTTTTTCTAAATATTAAACAAAATTATTTGATTAGTATTATATTTATATTTATATTTATACTTTTATTTTATAAATATTTCTATATTTTCAATTACTTAAATTAAGAAATAGCAAATTTTATAAATTCTGAATACATAACAACTCTTTATGTTTATGCTTTGTATGTATGTTTATGCTTTGTATGGATCATATTTATTCTGATGAATACTTTGTTAAAAATAAATATAATAAAAATAATTTATAAAAAAATAATAGACAACTATGAAAAGATAATAATAATTATAAAAAATTAGAGATAATAAAAATAAAATTTAGGGTTTTGTTTAATGCAGAACAATGAAAAATAGAAACGAATTTAAATGCCCGAAGTGTCGTGCAAGACTTCACGTCGATGATGTGGTTTGTCCAAAGTGTGGAAGGGACATAGAAATTAAAACCTAAACATTAATAAAAAGTAATATTTTGAAAAAATTAGGAGAATTAATCAGATAATATTGAAAGAGGAATTAATTTATTTTTTTCCAGGTGTTGCTCCGCCTTTTTTCTCATCTCCTTTAGATTCAGCAGGAAGCAATTTTGCAATTAGTGCTTCTGAAATTCCTGCTTCTTTTAGTTTTGCTTTTATTAAGCTTCTTTCTTTTCCTTCCATCTCTTTTATTATTGATGTTGCTTTTGCTTCTTCCTGTGCGTGTTTCTTTGTAACATCTTCTTGAAGTTTCTTTCTTTCTTCTTCGAGCTGTTTAAGTTCTTCTGCTGACAGCTCTGTTTTTTCTGCTTTAATTTCAGCATCATATTTTCCTTCTTCTATTTGTTTTAATGCTGTCCGTGCATCTACTCCTTCCACCATAACACCAATGCTTTGGCAACTTCCAACAACTTCCTTTATCTTTTCCTTTAATGTTTTTCCAAGTAATGAATCATCTTTCATCTTAGCAATCTTAATTATCTGCTCAATTTTCAGGTCAGCTACCTTTTCAAGTAATGGATTACTAGAACCTTTTTGTATTCCTGCTTCTTTAAGAATTAATTGACTTGCTGGAGGTGTTCCAACCGTAATAGTGAATTCTTTGGACTCATTCACTACAACTTTAACCGGAACTTGCATTCCTTTAAAACCAGCTGTTTTTTTATTAATCTCAGATACAACCAGACCAATATTTAATCCTAATGGACCAAGTGCAGGTCCTAAAGGTGGCGCTGCAGTAGCTTTGCCACCCTCAACTAATACTTCTACAGTCTGATTTGCCATTTTTTTAGGGAAATAAGGTATATTTAAATAGGTTTCTATTAGGAATTATTAATTTTATATTTGTTAAATTTCATATTAATTAATATCATAATTTATTAAAATATGTTATATTTATAATAATAATATTTATTTTATAATAATGATATTTATATTATATAATATATATAATATTTTTTTTATTAATACTGTGTTTTTGTTGTTTAAGTAAAAATTATTAAGAAATAAATAAAAAAACATTTGATTATTTCTCGTCTTCTTCATTCTCTCTTCTTATAACTTTAATAGCGTCTATTTTTACTGTTATTGGAATCGGAACTGCTGCTTCTAGTAATTCAACAACAACTTCTTCTTTTACTTTATCTATTCTGGTAACTTTACATTTTTCTCTCTTAAATGGGCCACTAATTATTTCTGCAATATCGTTTTTTTGGATATTAATTTCTTTCTTTACTTGCTCAAGCATGTGCTCTATTTCAGAGTATTGAATTTCTCTGGGTAATATTCCTCGAGCATATGGTATCCCAAATCCAGCTTCTTCGGCATCCTCTTTTGATTCAGCTTCAATAAATATATAACCTCTCATGCTGTGTGGTCTTACAACAGAAAGAATTGGGATTTTTTTTCTTTTGGCATTACTTACAATAAAGTCCATAACTTGATCTTCTCTATTCGCAGTTGTTCTTAAACCAAAAATTTTAGTTTTAGTTTCAAAATTACTATGCGAGGTTTTTTCTTTTACCTCTTCAAACTCTTCTTCATGTTCAATCATTTCTAATTTTGGAGGAGCTGCTCCCAGTACAGTTATTTGAGGATTTTTCTTTTTTATTTTTTCATTTTCTTCAATCTCTTTTTTTTCGTCACATGTTTCTTCTGATTTTATTTCTTCTTCAAGATTTTCTTGATTAGGATTCTTATTAAGTATTACATCATTCATTGAATCTTCATCAAAATTCTTTTTTTGTTCTTCCTCTTGATTATTTTCTTTGTCATTCATTTTTACCACAATATTTGAATAATAATGTGAATTATGAAACCTATTAATCCAATAATTGCCATTCCTAGCGCTGAAGCTTTTAGTATTGTCATGAACTCTTCTTTTGAAGGTTTTTTAGTAATTCTTAATACTCTTAAGCATTCTGCGACAAAATTCTTAAACTTCCCTCCTAATGATCTATCAATAGGGTTGTATTCCATTTTTAAATAGAAGATTTGGTCTTTTTATAAAGCTTTTTGTTTATATTGTGTTTTTTTATTATTATGAAAATTTATTATAAAAATTATTATAAAAAAAGATACAAAGTTAATGATTTATTCAATAAATTTGATTCCTAACTCTTCTTCTATACTCTTTTTCTGTTTGTCTGCAGTTTCTCTTCCTTTAATTTGTGAACTCTTTACTCCTGTAACAATCAGCATAACTCTTATTGTTCCTTCCAGGTCCTCTGATATTTGTGCACCCCAAATAAGCCTTGCATCTTCAGCTAATTTTATACTTACAGTTTCTACAACTTTTTTTGCTTCATTTAGAGTCATATCTGTCCCACCAGCAACATTGATTAAAGCTCCGCTAGATCCTTGAATATCAACATCAAGCAACGGGTTATTAATTGCTTTTTCAACAGCTTCAAGTGCTCTGTTTTCACTATCGCTCTCTCCAACCCCAATCAATGCGACTCCACCATTTCCCATTACAGTTTTAATATCTGCAAAGTCAAGATTAACTAGACCTGCCTTTGTTACTAATTCAGCAATACCTTTTACTGCATTCGTTAAGATTTCATCAGCAACTTTGAATGCTGTATGTAATGGCAAGTCTGGTGCTATCTCTAATAACTTATCATTAGGTATTACGATTAATGTATCGACAACCCTTTCAAGTTTTTCTAAGCCAATCATTGCGTTTTCATATCTTCTTTTTCCTTCCATTGCGAATGGCAATGTTACAACGCCTACTGTTAAGCAACCCATTTTTTTTGCAGATTCTGCAACTATTGGTACAGCTCCTGTTCCTGTTCCTCCACCTAAACCGCAAGTGACAAAAACCATGTCTGCTCCGTTTAAGTGTTGTTTGATTTCGTGTTCTTGTTCTTTTGCTGCATCCTCTCCAATTTTTGGTATGCTTCCTGCTCCTAATCCCTTTGTTAACTCTTTTCCTATGAGTATTTTTTTATCTGCAGTAGTATATAACAAGTCCTGTGCATCTGTATTTATTGCAATTGTTTCAGCCCCAAAAATTCCAACTTCAGAAATTCTATTAATAGTATTATTACCGCCTCCCCCTACACCAACAACCCTAATAGTCGCTTTTTGTTTTGATAGCATTTCTTCAAGTTCAGCATCAATTGGATTTACTTTTTTTTCTACATATTTTGGTGAATCTTCTTTTTTAAGAACAATGCCTTCTGCCATGAAAACACCTCCTAACCCCTCGCTAATGATTACTATCCTGAAATAAGAACATTCTCATATATAAATCTTTTCTATTTTAGAGAAGTTACAAAAACATATTATTTTTATTATTACTTTTATTATTATAATTTATTTATAATTAATAATTTTTTATTTATAATAAATTTATTTATTAATAAACATTAAATTATTAAAATCTAATTATGTCATTTAATTTTGTTTTTGATTTTTTTATACTTCCTTTTTTTAATTCTATTAAGTATTTACATTTTTTCTTTGATTTGTAAAATGTGAATGGGAAAAAATTTTCTTTTAATTCTATTACCTTTTTGTTTTTGTCAAGGAGTATTAAGTCTATTGAAAAAAATACAAATAGCATATGTAGTAATATTTTTTGAGAAACTTCAAAATGAAAAATTAGAGTTTTTGGTTTTATTGAGAACATTAACCCCTTTGCTTTTTGTAATCCTGTTATCAAATGTGACTCTTTTTGTGATATTACTGTTTTTTTTGTAATGTTTCTAATCATGTTTTATTTCTAATTGTGTTTTATGAAAATTGTGTTTTATAAAAATTTAATCAGCTGCTTCAAACTCTTTGAGTTTATCGTGTATGAACTGTATTGTTCTTCTATTATCTTGTTCATGCATAATTTCTCCACATTCAGGGCATTTAAAATTAAATTCTGTTGCTTTGTCAAAATCCATTCTTGTACAGGCATTTTTACACATATAAAAAATAGAATTCTGCTCTTTTTCTAATCTTTCTTTTAATTTTTCAATTTTATTTTTTTTGATTTTTTGTTTTAGATATTCCACTGACTTTTCATTAAAATCCCAATATGATATATACCACCCTTTAATTTTGTCTTTTTTTCTTTTAAAGTATACTAGATTATGTTCAAATAGCCTGTACAGTATATTTCTGGTTTGATGAATCTCTAAATTAAGGTCCTGGGCAATTTTGAATTCAGATACATTTGTTTTTCCTCTTAGGTAAAGTAGAATAGGTACTGCTTCTTCTCCAACAAGTTCTTCTGCTACATTAGCTATTAACTGCTTTTTTTTATCAAGTTTTTCAGGTTTTTTCTGTAATTCTTTTATTGGTTTATTTGTTTTTTTCTGTTTTTTTTGACTTTTAAATCTATTCGTTTTATTTGTTTTGTTGTTTTTCTTTGTTTTCTTAATTCTTTTTAATATGCTCATTTTTGAAAGTAGATAAAAAAGACTATTACGAGAAGATGTAATACGATCCCCCGTATACGTCTTTATTACTTTTTTCTAAATATTGTCTCTATGATTAGAGAACAAATTAATGCTTTTTATATACAATTCTGGGTTTTTGTCTTTTTAAATCTTGTGGTTTTTATCGCCAAAAATCCAATTTTCTGTAACTACTATATAATAACAACACTACTATATAAATCTTTCGATTTTAAGTTGAATTTGTAGAATATTTTATTGAAAACTGGCTAAAAAAATAACTCTAAAAGCGCAGAAATAAAAATTATTAAAAATCTTATCTTTTATCAACTTTGTATTTAAATGTATTTCTTTTGCCTGTATTTTTATATTTAATAATGTTTGTTTTTCTTAATTTCTTTAATGACATAGTAACTGAGCCAATTGAAACCTTTAATCTATCAGATATCTCCCTGCTTGTAAACCATTTTCCTTTATTCCTACATAAAAAATCATAAACCTCTTGTTGTCCCATTTTTAAATCTCCCAGTCTTTTTATATTTACAATCTTTTTATAATTTATCTTTTTTCTTTTTTATTATTAATACATCTATTATTAATACACCTATATAAGCTTATTGTTTTTACCAGATGATAATAGCAGTTATTATAACAATAAGACCTACAAATATTGCTAGAATAGCGTATTTCTGGTCATCAGGCAAGTTTTTTAAACTCATAATCAAGGAATTAATATAATAATTAATATCAATTTTGATACTAGCCATACTACCATAATTGAAAATTGTATTATATATACTTTTCGATATTAAAAATATTTCAAACTTC
Source organism: Candidatus Woesearchaeota archaeon (assembly GCA_038884715.1). GTDB lineage: Archaea > Nanobdellota > Nanobdellia > Woesearchaeales > UBA9642 > JAWABG01. Next base: position 8,569 of record JAWABG010000038.1, read on the forward strand.
AATTTAGGTGTAATTCCAAAATATCTTTATCTGCAAGTTTATGATTTAATTGAAGTTTTTGTCCTGGAAACTTAGAACTAGCACCCCAAACTCTGGCAAACTTAAACCTTCTTACAAAGTCTTTATGTAGCTTATTACAAACATCCTGAATTGTACACCCATTAAACATAATCAATGGTATTTCTAAATCAGGCTCCTTTCCTGGCTCTTTCATATAAATTCTTAAAATATTTAATTTAGAAAAAATTAATTCTTTTAGTTCATCAATATTTATTTTTTTTTCTGCACTGATTGCGATATCTGCATTTAATTTTTTAATAACCTCTTTTCCTTTATCAGAATTTACTGTATCAATTTTGTTAATTACAATAATGCTAGGAACATATTTTCTATTATTTTCTATAATGTCAATAAGTTGATCAATGTCAATGTCTTCACGAATCACAACATCTGCATTAACGTATCCGAATTCTCTGAGAACATCTTTAAGTGTTTCAGTATCTATCTTTGTTAATTTTTTTGTGATTGATAGACTAATTCCGTCTTTTGTTTTTTTTACAATCTTCACGTCTGGTTTTTTTTGATTAATCCTAATTTTTGAATCAAATAATTCTTTTTTTAAGATTTCAAGATGCTCCGGATAATTAACATCAACTAATATTAATATTAAATCTGCACTTCTAAGAATACTTAGAGCCTCTCTACCTTTACCTGTTCCCTTACTTGCTCCTTTGACAATACCAGGAATATCTAATATTTGGATTTTAGCGCCGTTATAGATTAAAATTCCTGGAACTACACTAATTGTTGTAAATGCATACGGTGCTGTTTTAGATTCAGCATTAGTCAAACTATTTAGCAATGTGCTTTTTCCAACACTAGGATAACCTAACAAAACTACTGTTCCATCACCGGTTTTTTTAACTTCATACCCCCGGATTTTTCCCTTGCTTGATTCTCGTGCTTCCTTTTTTTCTTGCAGTTTTGCTAGTTTTGCCTTAACTAATCCTATATGATGTTGAGTTCTTTTATTATATTTTGTTTTAGAAATCTCCTCTTCAAGCTCTTTTATTCTTTCATCGAATACACCCATAACAAAATAAAAAATGAATACCTATTTATAAAAATTGTTTTTAAGATAATTTGTAATAACAAATTTTTTTAATCTTTTTTATAAAAGTATTTTTTAAAAAGTTTTTTAAAAAGCTTTATATATTAGTAGTATCCATTAAATCATTGAAAATGAAAAAATGGTTTTTTACTATTATCTTTTCTCTTTTGTTTCTAATCCAAATATTTATTACTCTAACGTATGCTGATATTATGGTTTGCGGTCATCCCGCTAATAGTCGAGCAGGATACGGGCGAGTAATAATCTGTGGCACTACTTATGATTGTAAATTATCACCCAGTGATTATGTTTGTCCAGAAGATTTTGAGGATTCTGCTGGATTCAGAGCAAATTGTTCTAGTTGTCCGGATATTGATTGCACAGTAAATGTTTCAGGTTACGTGAAAGATATGAAGAATAATCCAGTATACAATGCAACAGTAAGCTATATAATTCCTAATTTTAATGTGTCTGTATCAACTGATGTGTTTGGTTATTATTCACTTGTTGTATTATCAGGAATAAATTCGTTAGTAGCTTCAAAACCCGGTTATGATTCTGTTGTTAAAGAGATAACTTTTTCAAGAGGTAATTTATACAACGTAAATTTTTCGTTGCCAAAAGGTGAGTGTAATGCCGATTGTACAAATAGTCTTGGCAGGTGTGCAGTTGAATGTGATGGTTTGATTTTTAATTATAGTTTGGATTCAAAGTGTGATTTTTTTAGTTCCACAGCAAAATATGTGTGTAACAATAAAATAAAAGGTGCGAGAGTTCTATATGGAAAAAATATCACAAATCCTGACTATTCACTTTATATTGACTGCTGCGAGGGTGTTCCTTATAACATATTTAATCCAATAGTTGAATTAACGGGAAATGTTAATAACTTAATTAAATATTCTAGACTTGTTCAATATAACGGAAGGCCAGTTAAATTAATAATAGCAGTATGGGATAAAGAATAATAATTAAATATATTATTAATTTTTTAATATATTTTCTATTATTTCTATTATATAATCTTATTTATTATAACTTCAATATGTTGATTTTAAATATGTCAATTCCAATTGTATAAATCTTATTAAATTCCAATATATTAAATTTGATTATTAATTATTATATAGAATATATTATATGAATTTATATGAAATGAATACATCATATACACTTATATAAAATATAAAATCAAATTTATATAAAATCAAATCATATCACAAAATATTAATATACTTTCATATAACATCAAAATATTTTTATATATAATCAGTGATAATATCGAATAATGATAAAGAAAAGGGG
>JAWABG010000039.1:0-10887 GCA_038884715.1 Candidatus Woesearchaeota archaeon
ACCAAATAAAAATAATAAAAACCATAAAATATTTATCTCCAATCCAAAACAATAATATACTTGAAAAATTTTATGATGAAAAACTTAGATACAATATGATTTTTGAGTTATTAAAATTCTTAGAAAATAAAAAAAATAATGCGGGTAAGATGGGAGATCAGCACGAAGAGCGTCGTTTCGAGGAGTTATATAATAAATCTACCAAAATACTTATAAAAATAGGTGAATCACACTATTATAATTACGTTAGTTTATTAAAAAAACTTGCACAAAAAAATTCTAAATATGAAACAATTCCAGAAAATATTCGTAAACGTATTCTGGTAAATGAATTTGTATATCGCATAAAAAGAACAATGGTTGAGAGTCCGCCAATAATGTACAGTTTAGGAAATATTGAAAGGAATATATACTTCTTAAAAGAATTATCTGATTTAGTATCACAAAATAATATCAAACAAAAAGACATCATCAAATACATTTCTGACTTGGCAGAAATAACAAAAATTCAAATTGTTAATGATTCATCTAGACTCGAAGGTGAAATTGAAAATTATGAGAGAAGCAGAACTAATTATGATATAAAAAAGTCTGGACAAGATATAAATACAAATAACGATAAAATTGTCGAATATCTTGAACAAAGAGTTCAAGAAATGAAAGATGCTTTATTAAGGATGAACAAAGCTCAAGAAAATATAAATCATATTATAAATAATTTAAACAAATCCTGGTTTTATGCAAGGTGATAAGAATAAAAAATAAACAATTAACATCTTAAAGATAAAAAATGACAACCACTTCTCTTGATGATTTAATTAAAAAAATGAAAATAAAAGAGATACATTATTTGCTTAAAAAACAATTCTTTAATGGGGATGATGACCCTTTTTTAGATTCAACATTAGGTGATTTGTATATTGAAATGGCGTCAAATATTGTATCACAAAATTATAAAGGAGAAGTTAATGATTATATTAGACAAATTGAAAACAGTATTAATTTTAAGTACGAGCTTGGAAAAATAAGTACTATATTGTATATAGCTGATATAATGCATGAGAAGATGAGAAATAAAAACATATATCCTAAAAAGTTTATAGCTTTTGATCAATATTTAATGAAATATCCTATTTTAGTTGATTGTTTAAAAATTTCGACTGGTCCAGAATTTTTAAAAATTAGAAATGAAAAAGATTTGATTAATAAAAATATATCCGATCTCTACATAGAAAAGTTTATTAAGTATATTAATGAATGCACAACTCTTAATATAATACATATAAAATCATATGAAGAGCTCGTAAAACAAATATCAAAAATTTTATCAAAAAATTTTATTATTAATCTAAAAAACAATCTTGAAGAGAAATCATATGCACTTATATCTGAAAGAATTGAAGGAATAAAATTGCCGTTAAATCATTCGGATAAAAAAATGGATATTTCAAGCTGGATGGCTGATGCAAAGAAATATAAAATTGACCTTTACTTTATTCATCAAACAAGTGATTGTGATACTACTAACTCACCTTGTATATTAACATTTGGATTTAAGACTCTTGAGTCAATATCTGTAAAGATATTTATAAGTGGGGTTAAAAAAGCAAAAATGATAAAATTTGTGAATACAAACAACAAAAAAATTGAAAGAAAACAGTTGCTTAATGACAAAGGCTATTTTAATAATAAATTAGGTGGATACGAAGCATTTCTTGATTCTCTAAAATCAGTAAAGCTGTTTGATTCTTTCAGGTGGAATGCTATTTTCAGAAATATGGATAGAATGTATGATTTTGCTAAATATGTTAAATTACATGTTCCTGCTCAAGATAAAATTGATAATGATAATCCTGATAACAACATAGTATATTTTGAAAATGATTATCTTAACGAAAATTTTTCAGGCCCATATAAGGCAATAAAAGCATATGTCATGTGTCCATTTCGTACAGGAGAGTTATTTGCAGTGCATTTACAATCAATATTTGATTATCTAAAATCAATTTTTGGGCCTGATAGTCATTTAAACTATAATAGAAGAAAAGTCTGGAAAGAATTCAGTAGACCCCAGACAAAAATTATTAAAGACTTATCCTCAAACATGATTTCTAATTATTCAAAAATTCACAACTCTCTTTTTAAATCAGATTCTTATCAATCTTCTTAATGTTTTTATTCATTAACAATTTTTAGTTTTCTCGCCTTAGATATGTAATTTCGTATTTTTCTATCTTGAATCTTTCCGCATCCAAAAAAATCTTTATTGTTTTTTACTATAACAAATCCTTTAATTTCCTTTCCTGAATAATCGATGTCTTCTCCCTTCATCCAACTTCCAACTTGATAATCTGGTATTTCAACAATATTTTTTTTTGATAATGGTCCAATAATTTGTGAACCTTCAATACTTAACCTTAACTCATTGTTATATACTTCACCCAAATAAAGTCCAAACGTGTCAATTCTTAAATTATTTATGTTCAATCTTGCAATTTCCTTATTGATAATATAGATTTTGTTCTTTGTATTTCGAAAAAAATAATAATTCATTTCATTATCATATCCAAATTGCTCTTTAAGAATCTTTGTTATGACCTTTAATTCTTTTGAGTTTAAAAATTTTATAACCATCATTTTTATATCATTAATATTATATTATCATTTTTTTAATTTGCTGATTACATAAAGTTTATTAAGTTAATAGTTTTATTTATATATGTATGAATTATATTAATAATAATTATAGTAAAAATATTAATATGAAGACCACCTTATATATAATTGTTTTTCTTTTATTATTGTTACCTGTTTATTCTGAAGGTCAGGATAAAGCTATTGTTACGCTAACAATAATAAATCTCCCTCCTGTTATTAAAAATGTGACTTTTGGCACTTCAGAAGTTTACAGTGATATGAAAATTTCTTGTAATGCTGATGTCCACGATGAGAATGTAAAAAAATTAAAATTTAATTATTACTAGTATATAAATAACGAGCTAAAAAATAAAGGTAAATATTTTTCTGGATTTAATGAAGATGACAATGTAAGTTGTAAAGTATTCGCGGTAGATGAAAAAGGACAAAAGAGTAATGAAATGATTAATAGTTTGATAGTTAAAAAAACTGATACAAATACAAAAATCATTAAAGGTTTCATAAACTTGTTTGGTACTGATGCAGATTTGAAAAAATTAACTGAATTGAATGAAATGGGCATAATTTCTATAACTGGGTATATAATTTCTGAAAATACTTCAAACGGAAATCTATTAGTATTTTTATCAATTGTTATTTTAGTTTTATTGTTAATAAATATTCGCTTATGCTTAAGAAGAGAGTTATCGATAAGAATGTAGATCATAATTAATTTTATTATAATTTTTTTATTAATTCTTTTATCAGACTCCCCAAACAGGATCTATTTTTCTCATTATTAATAATATCTCTTTAATAGTTTCTATTTCATCATTGCTCAAATATTTTTTTAAATCTCTTAACTGTCTAAATTCTTCTTGTGTAAGCGCGCTGTAAAGTATCTCTCCTGGCTGAATCTGTCTTCCAATAGTTATTCCAGGTAAACTTATTGCAAGTTGCTCGCCTTTAACTGCACTGTTTACCGTCTCTTTTTCTTTTTGCATACTCTTAACTCTACAAATTTCTTTTCCATCATTTTTCATTAATGGCATATTTACTTTTAATATCCCGCTTAAAACCTCTATACCAATAATTGCTGGATTGCTCATTCTTATTGCGTAATTCTTCAAGAATTCTATCTTACATGGTTTAGTGATTGAATTAAGTATTTCTAACTCTAAATCATCTTGTTTTTCTTTTTTCCATTTTTCATAATTTTCAATTAACCTGTAAATAACATTATCAACTATTACTTTTACTTTTTCATTAATTATTCCACTATCATTTTTTATATTAAATCCGAGAATAATGCTCTCAATAGGATTTTTTTCATAATTACTTTCTGCATCGGTAATATCATTTTTTGTAATATTCCCAACACTCGCTTTTCTAATATTAACGTTCTTTTCTTTAAGCAATTTTATCATAGCTTCAAGACTTCCGAGTGAATCTGCCTTAATAATTATACCCCGTCCTTGAGTCTCAATAATTGATTCCTCCACCTCTTTTTTAATTTCATTTTTTATCTGCTCAATTTCATTTTCCTTACAACTCATTATTGGCATCCCCGCAATTACATTCTTTAGATCAGGAGAATAAATTCTTACCCCTGTAGCCGCATTAACTCTCTTGACACTGAGAAATCTGGTTTTTTTATCTCTCATTTCTTTTAGTGGAGCGGGCTCAAATAAACCTCTAACTTTCGTGATTATTGGTTTATCAACATGACCTATTACAATCGTATCATTTACACTCAAATGACCATCATAAATTATTACATCTAAACAACACCCGATTCCTTTTTCTTCTTTAACTTCAAGAATTGTGCCTTTTGCATTACCTGAAGTGTCACATTTTAATTCCTCTTCGAGATATTTCTGTGTAAGACCAATAAGAACCATTAATAGTTCAGGGATGCCTTCACTGGTTTTGGCACTGGTTGGAATAATTGCTATTTGTTTTGTGTAGTTCTCTACTCTGTCAAATCTCTCACTGTTAAAGCCTAGTTCTGACATGCTCCCGACTACTTCGTAAATTTTTTTGTCTATTTCTTCACGAATTTTTTCATCCTGCTGATTTATGTTTTTTATAATATTCTCGTCGAAATGTCTCCACCCATTGATAATATCTATTTTGTTTGCTGCAACAATAAATGGTGTTTTATATGCTTTTAATATTTCAACTGCCTCTTTTGTCTGTGGTTTAAATCCCTCATTAACATCTACAACGAGAATAGCAATATCTGCAATATTACCACCTCTTTTTCTTAAGCTAGTAAATGCTGCATGTCCTGGTGTATCAATGAATAATAAACCAGGAATAATAAATTTCATCTTTGTTTTTTCAAGGAGATTACCACATATTCTTTGAATAGCAGTAAGTGGGACAATGCTTGCGCCAATTGCCTGCGTTATGGCACCCGGCTCGCTATTAACAATAGAGCTACGCCTAATGTTATCTAAAATACTTGATTTACCGTGATCAACATGGCCAAGCACACTGCAAATTGGCATTCTGCATTCCATAACTATTAAGAAGAAAGACCTATTTTATAAGGTTTACGGGAAAATCATTTAAAAACAATATTTTTTAAAATGCTGGTAATTTACTATTTAATATGGAAATTATTACTGAACAATCTACAAAAATTTATGCAGACACGGGAAAGACCATTTCAAAAAAGCTTGATGTATTTTATAATCCTATAATGAAGTTAAACAGAGATATTAGTGTTCTTCTTTTGAACGCTATTAAAAAAAAAGATATGCAGATTGCGGATATCATGGCCGGAAGTGGTATTAGAAGTATTAGATTTTTGAAAGAGTTAGAACCAGGAAAAATAAAAACATTATTTATCAATGATTATAAAAAAAATTTTTATAATAATATTAAAAATAATTTTAAGCTAAATAAAATAATTAGTAATAACACTGATAATAGTAATAATAAAATAATTAATAATTATAAGATAATATTATCAAATGAAGATGCAAATTTATTCTTATTAAATTCAAGAGGTTTTGATTATATTGATATTGATCCTTTTGGTACACCAAACTATTTTCTTGATACAGCCATAAAAAGAATTTCGCGAGATGGTATACTTGCGGTTACTGCAACTGATACTGCTGCATTAACTGGAACTCATGAACTTGTAACAAATAGGAAATACTGGGCTAAATCAATGAAAAATGAAATGATGCACGAGTTAGGGATTAGGATATTAATTAGAAAGGTTCAAATTGTGGGGGCGCAGTACGAAAAGGCACTAATTCCATTATTGTCTTTTGCAGACAAACATTATTATCGTATTTTCTTTCAGTGTATAAAAGGAAAAAAAGAGGTAGATAAAGTTATTCGGGAGCATAAATATTTTTTGTATAACCCCAAAAATGTTGAGTTCAATACTTCTGAACATAATCTGTATAAGAATTCATTATATGCTGGCCCGTTGTGGGTGGGAAACTTATCTGACTTTGAATTAATTAGTTTAATGCTAAAATTAAAAAACATAAATAGTTATCCTGAAGCCATAAAGTTGTTAGAGTTATTGAAAGAAGAATCAAAAATTAATATTGTAGGTTTTTATGACGTGCATAAGATAGTTAAAAATTATAAAATTAAGTCACTACCAAAAAAAGAAATAATAATAACTGAAATTAGAAAAAAAGGGTTTAATGCTTTTGGAACACATTTTTCTGGTCATGGAATAAAGAGTAATATTGATATTATGACATTAATCAAGATAATTAAAGAATTAGTAAAAAAAGTTACCAAATAAAGTTAACCAATAGCCCGTCTAACATCTGTTGTATGACAACTTTCAACACCAGGAATATTACAGATTTCTTCTTCTAACTTATCTGTTCCCCCAAGTTTTTCATCAACAACAAAGAATACTACAAGTGCCTTTAATCCAAATGCAACTGGTTCTATATTAACTTTTGTATCTCCATGAGCTCCGTGTTCCTTTACTTTTTGAAGAACTTGTTCTTGTAATTCAGCTATATCCAATTCTGGGTTTTCAGGCATAACTTTTATTGTAATAACAACGTTTGCCATTTTTCTCAAATTTTTTTTATCTCTTTTTTCTACTCAGTTAGGACCCTCAAATCCACAATTTGGACAAACATACTTTGCAGAAATCTCTCTTGCCTTCGGACTCCTACTTATTTCAAATTTTAAGCATTTTGGGCACTTGAAAGTTACACTACCACGTTCATTTGATAAACTTGTCTTGAATGTTACACATTTCTTAGTTACCATGTTTAAAAGAAAAAATGAGTAGTTTATAAATATTGCTGTTGTATTTCCCAATTTCAGAATGTTCATATTATGGCGAAATTATAATAATTTCTTCTCATCAGTTTAGTTGAAAATCTCTTTGTAATAACAAAAATTATATGTGGGCTATAGACCCACTTTAGAAAAAGCTGTTAGATTTAACAATTTTGCGGGCAGAACTGATTGTCTTCTATTGGATTCATTTGATTCTACTCCTGCAGATAACTATATAAGAAAGGAATTTTAAAATTATCTTTATTTATTTTCTTTTTGATTTATTGAAACCTTAACAAGCCCCAAAAATAATGGATTTGGTCGTTCAAGTCGAGAAGTAAGCTCAGGATGCGCTTGTGTTGCAATAAAATAAGGATGCTCTTTTTGATTTAATTCAATATATTCAACAAGTCTTCCATTCATACTTGTGCCAGAAAATATCAACCCGTTTTTTACTAAAATTTCATGATAGTCTGGATTTACTTCATATCTGTGCCTGTGCCGTTCATAAGCTTTTTCTGAACCATAAAGCCTTTGAATTATTGTACCTTTTTTTAGCTCTGCAGTATAACCTCCTAATCGCATTGTGCCTCCTTTTTTTGTTACATCCTTTTGTTCGGGCAAAATGCAAACTACAGGATCCTCTGAATTTTCATTACTTTCTGTTGTATTTGCATTTTTTAGATTACAAATATTGCGGGCAAATTCAACAACAGCGAGTTGTAATCCATAACATATTCCTAAGAATGGGATTTTGTTTTCCCTTACAAAATGTATAAGTCTTATTTTTCCTTCTATTCCCCTGCTACCAAATCCTCCAGGTATTATTAAACCTTGGACATCTTTAAGTGCATCTCTACAACTTATCTTTCCTTGTTCTATGTCTGTTGTTTCTATCCATTTTATTTTTACTCTACAATCATTATGAGCGCCACTATGAATGAGGGCCTCAATAATGCTTGCATAAGAGTCTTTTAGATAAGTATATTTTCCTCCGATTGCTATTGTAATTTCTTTTTTTGGATTTTTTATTTTTTTTACAAGCTCTTTCCATTCACTAATATCTGTGTCGTAATCAATTTTAAGTTTTGATTTTATTATAGGAATAATTCCTTCTTTTTCAAACATAATAGGTATTTCATAGACGCTTTCAATGTTTTGTCCGCTTATAATCATATCTGGCTCAACATCAGAGAAGAGAGCAAGTTTTTCTTTAATTCTTTTATCAAGTGGTAATCTACATCTTCCAATTATGATATCAGGGTATATTCCCCTTTCCCTCAATAAAGCGATATCTCTTTGAGAAGGTTTTGTTTTTAATTCCTCGACACTGTCAAGGAATGGAATATATGTAACATGAGTATAAAGAATATTTTCTTTTCCAACTTCTTTTCTTAACTGTTTAACAGCTTCAATAAACCAGCTGTTTTCAATATCTCCGACTGTTCCTCCAATCTCAATGATTACTATATCTGCTTTTTCATCTTTTGCAATCTTTTTTAGCCTGTATTTAATCTCATCAATTATGTGAGGAAATATTTGAATTGTCCTGCCGAGATAATCTCCTTTTCTTTCTTTTTCAATAACAGCATTGAATATTTTCCCTGAAGTAAGGTTCCATTCAAACTTACAATCGATATCAAGAAATCTTTCATAATGTCCGAAATCCATATCGACCTCTCCGCCATCACAAAGCACAAATACTTCGCCGTGTTCAGTAGGATTTATGGTGCCTGGATCAACATTAAGATAGCCATCACATTTTATAGCAATAATCTTTTTATCGCTCTTTATTAATCGTCCTATAGAAGCAGCAGTTGTTCCTTTACCAAGACCTGACATTATTCCCCCCGTAACAATAATCCATTTTGTGTCTTGCATGAATATCAATTCAAATATTTATTTAAAAATATTGTGTTATAAATATATATACGTTGAAAAATATATAAATTGTAGAATATTTATTATCAAATTAGAAAAAAATTATTAAAAAAATAAAAAATTAAGTAGAGAGAAATTTATTAATACTAAGCATATTAATAATCAGGCATACCACCAGATGAACTGCTTCCACCTGCACCTTTAGGCATTCCTCCCTCTGAACTACCACCACCAGCAATAACATCGTCGATTCTTAAAATCATTATTGCAACTTCAGAAGCACTAGATATTGCTTGCGTTTTAATCCTGAGTGGCTCAATTACTCCATCTTTCCATGAATCCATAGTTTTTCCTGTAAAAACATTTATGCCTGCCCACTTCTCACCTTTATCATGAGCCGCTTTCAAATCAGTCATTACATCTATTGGGTCAAGCCCTGCGTTTTCAGCTAATGTTTTAGGAATTATTTCTATTGCATCAGCAAATACCCCGACTGCAAGCTGTTCTCTTCCTGATAGGGATTCTGAGAATTTTCTAAGACGTTTTGCGAGTTCAACTTCAACAGCACCTGCACCACCAACAACTAAATTATTTGTTAGGGCTGCACGAATATCTCCAAGAGCATCATCCATTGCCCTTTTGACTTCATCAATAACGTGTTCTGTTCCACCCTTAATCATTATTGTCACAGACTTAGGATTTTTACATTTTTTTACATAAGTAAAGGCCTCATCCTCACTTGACTTAATTTCTTCAACAATACCTGCTTTTCCTAGATCATTACCAGAAATATCATCAAGATTAGTTACTATGTTTGCTCCTGTTGCTTTTGCCATTTTTTCCATATCACTCTTTTTCACTCTTCGGGCAGCATATATTCCTTTTTTTGCGAGAAAGTGCTGCACCATATCATCTATTCCTTTTTGGCAAAATACAACATTTGCACCCACTGCCACGATTTTATCAACCATTTTTTTCAACATTGTTTCTTCCATATCTAAAAATGCCTGCATTTTTTCTGGATCTGTTATAGAGATTTTTGCATCAATTTCAGGATTTTTGATTTCTAATGCAGAATCAATTAGTGCAATTTTGGCATTATTAATTATTTTTGGCATTCCTGCATGAATTTTTTCTTTATCAAGCACTATTCCATCTATAAGCTCAGAATCATCAACACTTCCACCTGTTTTCTTTTCTATTTTAATGTCATTAAGGTCAATTATTGTTTTAGTTCCATCTTTTTCAAGCACCCTATTTATTGCTTCAACTGCTAGATTAGCAAGATGTTCTTTTGCTGTCTCTGCCCCCTTACCAGTCATAGCTGTCATGGCGATCTTCTTTAGAATTTCTTTATTTGTTTCTGTAACAGGCTCAGCTATCTCCTTTAATATGTGCTGAGCTTTCTCGCTTGCCATTCTATATCCCTTAGAAAGAACAGTAGGATGAATATTCTGGTCAAGCAGAGCTTCTGCTTTTGCCAATAATTCTCCTGCAATAACCACTGCTGTGGTGGTACCATCTCCAATTTCTGCTTCTTGTGTTTTTGCAATTTCCACAATCATCTTTGCACTTGGATGTTCTATTTGCATCTCATTTAGAATTGTTACTCCATCATTAGTAATAGTGATATCTCCAATGCTATCAACAATCATCTTGTCCATTCCTTTTGGTCCAAGAGTTGTTCTAACTGTTTCAGCAACGAGCTTTGCAGCCATGATATTAGTTTTTTGGGCATTTTTTCCTGTTGTTCTTTGTGTATTATCAGCTAATATAAATACTGGCTGTATGTTTTGATTATTAGTCATTTTTTCACCCCATTAAAATATACTTATAAAACGTATTAAGGGGAATTTGGGCGGATATTTAAATTTTATGCTATATTTCTCTATCTTTTTTTCTCATGATTATTATGTATTTATCATATACATTATTGTTATCTATAGTTATTATTTTTTCATATCTCATGTTTTCTGGTTCAAAAAATCTTGAGATTATCCTTATTATTGGTTTTTGTATTTTTTCTAGTATTTTTCCCTTAAAAATTCCTTCTGTTGTCATGACAAGCATAGAATCTTTTTTTAGTATTCT
>JAWABG010000040.1:0-10790 GCA_038884715.1 Candidatus Woesearchaeota archaeon
ACGTTGCTATCAGAACTAACAGAAACGCCGCTTAAATCAAATATTATTTCACCATTAACAACATTAATGGCTGAAATTATGTAACCATCTATTGTACCAAAAATGTTTTTAGCAGATAATGTATATTTTAGATCATTATCAACATTTATTGTGTAACCATAAGTACCAGTAGTAGCATCTGCAACTCTCAAATATTCTGTATGAACTATTTTATCTCCACCTGTTGAATAAACTTTCAGCAGTAATTGAGTGCTGTTTTCATTAATCGAAGGACCAATATAAACTATTTTTTGATTTTTCCAATCAACAATATAGTCTGTATTTTCATCAAGTAATTTACCATCTATAAACAAAAATATTGATTCTCTACTTTGGGGAATAATATCAAAACTAACTTCAAAACCAGTATTTATTATTCCTTTGTATTTGAATTCTTTAACTATAGTAGCACCAGGTAATTCTCTCAAATAATTGTCTATTAGTAAAGGATCATAATATCTGTTTAAAACTAATTCTTCAGGTCTGTTTGGACCTAAATATGGTTGTATAAATTTGTTACCTTCTACAATCGTAGTTAAAGGATTAGATGTCACAGAAGGCCAACTTGATGAAGTTGTTGTGTAATCTACATAACCAGGAAAACCTGAAAGTTGTGAACCGCCTTCTAAAACAGAATCATATAAACTAGAATTGCTGGATAAAACTGTTGATGCATAATCACTAGATAATATTTCTCCATCACCATCCCACATACCTGTATCCCAAGAATAATAAGTATAAAAATTGTTTAAATAAATTATCAAAGGATCATTCGGATAAGAACTGGAAAAAGCGTCATAATAAGCATCCAGCCATTCGATTCCATTAGCAGATATAAATGCTTTTATAGAACCTCCATTTGGTAATGAAGCAGGTAAAATATTGTTTTCTACGTAATTTATATTTGGGTGCAAATCCCAAACAGTTTCTAATTTACTATCACTGATCGTAGCTTGAAAATCAGATATTGAATTTATATATCCGCCACCTTCAACTTGAGTTCCTTTAAAATCGCAACCTGAAATTAAATTAGAGCTTTTTTCTGGAATTATATGTTGTACTGGTTTTCCATTTATTAATGTTGATATAACTTGATAATATCTATCTATTCTATCAGCAGCAAATATTTTTCTTTTTATTTCTATTATATCTCCATTATTTGGTATTAATGATAAATTCAATTGCAACGAATTAATTGTAAAGCTGCTAGAACCACTGGTTATTGTCTGTTGAATTTCAACAATGTTCCAAGCATTGTTATTTAAAATAGTAAATGTTAAATCTTTATTACTTTTTATAGCAACATATTCTATGTTATCATTGGTCCAGATTTGATTACTGTTTGTTTTGTATACTTCATAATTATTTTTACTTGGTACTGTTGTTATTGTAGTATTGTTAACACTCAAAATATAACTGCTATTAATACCATTTGCTATTATTCTCAAAATTAAAGGCTCGTCATCAGATATATCACACGATACTCTATCAAAATTTTGTTTTATATAAATTTTTCTAGTTTTTTCAGAATTGTATTCATCAGTACCATATTCGTAATCAGTAACTTTAAAATTGTATTCGTCTGTTCCCGATGTAATTCTTCTGTAAAAATCTCTAAATTTAGTATGGTAAGGTTTTATTTCTATTAAATAATCATAAATTGATTCAAAAAGACTTGGTCTTAAAATTTCTTCTTGTGTAATAAATTCTGTTAATCCACCAAAAAGAACATAACTTGATTTTACTACCCAATCATTAATTTTGTTTTCTGTTAAAGCATATCTTACTAAACTAAAGAATATTCTGTTTAAGGTTTCATTATTATCAAAATAATTGTTTTTAAATATCTCCAGTAATTTTCTAAGTTCTAATCTACCATCTCTGTTTTTTATTTTGTAATTTAATTTCTCGAGATTGAAAGAACCCCAGTTTTCATTTATACCATAAACTTCATCATTTAAATAAAATTTGTTTGATAATTTTATCGTTGATTGTTGTCTGGCTACTGTTTTGAAAGAATTGTTTTCATATTTTTGCCATTCCCAAAATCCTGCAACATCTCTAACATATATTATTTCATTTTCAATTATTAAACCTTGAGATAAAGCAAAATCTCTTTCATTGATATTGTTGTATATTTTCTCAGGAATTGTGTTTTTGTTTACTTCTTCACTATAAAAATCTGCTAATTCTATAAAATCTATTGTATCATATTTTTGTGCTTCTACTAACTCATATTCTATTGGAGAATTGTTTACTAATTTCCATAAAGTCCAGAAATTTTTTGTGTCTATGTTTTTGTTAACTAGAACTGTTTGTCCAACAGAAATAATATTTGCTTGTGCGATATAATCTCTCTGGTTTAAATCATTAACAATAAAATCAGCCAGTGGTTCTTTATCATAAGTATAGAGATCAGAAAAACCGTTTAGTTTTATAGAAAGATTTATTTGTTCAAAAATTTTGTTAGTAAATTCAACAAAATTGAAAACTGCCAATTTTCTGTTTTTAAACCATGATTGTCTTGGTCTTATTAAATTACCATATTTTTCATATTCTTTTAAATTGGGATCAGGAACTTCCTCGTTCAGGATATTGTATCCAATTAAACTGTCAACAAATTTTGTATACAATAAATCGTCTATTATCCAATTTGGATCATATTCTCTACCCAATAACCATTGTTTATGGAAATTTCCTTTTTCATTTATTTTTTCATCATATAACCAATTTACTTTTAGTGATGTTGTTGTATTGTTTAAAAATTCAAAAATATTAGCAATAATTAAAGAATTTTTAGATATAGGCGAAAACCAAATTAATCCTCTTTGTGTTGGATTTTCTATTATTTTTGCAATATCAAAAACTGACAAATTTCTGAAACTAACATTTGGAACTGTTATTTTGTTTTTAACCCAATAATAATAATATTTCCTAATTTGACCTGTATTAGAATCATATTCTTCTAAAACAGTGTATGGTGTATTCTCTGGATAATATGTTGTGCCAGTAGGTTGTTCCTTTGAAAATTCATCTTCAGAGGAAATAGCTTCTCGTGCCATTGTATTGTATTCTATTGGTGTCAAATCACTTCTTACCCACTCATATATGTCAATAGAAGTTCCTGGGGCTATTTTACCCCAATTAGATCTCCTGTAATCTATTTCACCAATTTCATAATCCACAAATCTTACTGTTCTCAAATCCCACCAAACTCTTCCAACTTGCTCTTTGCCCCAAAAATTATTGTTAGAAATATTATGTATAGAATTGTCACCAGTATTATAAACCGCTGGATCATAATCAAGTTTATAGAATATTTCTCTATCTGCAACTCCAGGTATTATTCCCTTGTAAGGATCATAAACTTCTACAATAGTAATATTTTTGGTTTCTGAATCATATATTTCAGCATTATAAATTAATGATGTATCTACTTTGTTTTCTTGTAATCTTTTAGTATTAATTATTATATCATTTTCATTAGAAACAGACAACCAGCCATTGTTTGGTAACGAAAATACTCTATAATATTTTTCTTTATTGTTTTCAATATTTAATCTAGCATCATCAATATACAATATTTCTCCTTTATTTGGTTTACCAAAAACAGAACCATAATAAACACTTTTAACTGTATCAAAATAATCTTTATAATCGACAAATCTAATTTCCTTCAAAACATAGATATTTTTGGGCTGATTAAATTCAATATTTTCATCTGAGAACACTGTAAAATCTGAAGTATTATCTTCAAATATTAACTCTCCTAGTTGATTAACTTTTTTAACTTCTCTAAAACCTTCTATGGTTATATAATCTTCAGTATTAGAGTAATCAAACAATATTATATCTTTTTCTTTTATTGCTGGAACAGGATTTATGTATCTTATTCTAGCAACAGAGTTTAATGGATATTCTTGAAATAATTTTACTCTGTTGCCAGAAACAATATAATCTTGTACAGGTTTTAGAATTTCTTCATTAATAGTCAACAAACAACCAAATGTAGAAATGCCACTAAATGAAATGGAAAATTCAACTTGGCCTGACAAAACAATTTGGTCATAAATATTTTCTGTTTCACTTACATAATAAACCCATATATCAGAATTATTGGGAGGAGCATTGTTAAATTTTAACAATGTTGTTTGAGCAGATATTGTGTAGTTTAAAATATTGTATTGTAATTTACCATCAACAAAAACCAGTATATTACTTTCCGCAGATACTGGATCTGATAAATTAAAATCAGTATTAATACCATTACCAGTAAAGTAATTTATTGGTTTGTTTTCTGTTTTTGGATCTTTTATTAAATAGTTAACAAAAATGTTTGAATTGTTGGGAGCAGAAACATTTAAAACCAATGTATTTAGAGCAGAAACAATAAAATCATTATTAGGATTGAGGAATAATGTTTCTCTAGCAGATCCAACATAAATATTCACCGAATTATAATAAGGTTCATTTTTAATTCTAACCAACTGTTGAGCACTTGTTTTTTCAAATAATTCTATATAACTTTCATTATTAACTTTAGCGTCATATTCAATCCATATTTTGTCAAATATATTTGATGAAACTTCAATAAATGGATTCTTTTCTTCAATATATTTGTCTGCAGAAACTTCTGTTTCAAATCCTTTTCTTACCTTAATGGAAGAAATATTTGGTAAAAATGTCAATGTGTAAACATTGTTTATACCATCACTAGTGAATTTCTCCGTATATATTCTGGTCTGTTCTATGTTTTCAAATATAGGTGAATAAGATATCCAAACTGATTCACCCGTTAAAGTAACTGATGAAACAAAAACAGAAAAAGCTGTTAAATTACCAATATATGTTGCAGAAGCAGATGCAACATAACCATAAGAAATGCTCTCTAATTCGTTTGGTATATATAATGTTTTAAAAATATGAGAACCATTTGTGTATTGATTGAATTCAGTTATTAACAAACTATTTGTCAAATTTTCATCAGAATAAGAAATAATTATTGTTTGTCCCGAAACAATTGGTAGAGAAGTTACATTAATATCATACACATAACCATAAATTTTAAAATCTTCTTCTTCTAATTTTGTTTTGCTTTCATTTTCTTCAAATGAAACAAGTATATCATTATAAGAAACTTCTTCTATATTCAATTTAAATTTGTTGCTTGCTGAAACAGTAAACAATTCAGAATAAACAAATGAAACCGCTATATCATTATTAGCTTTTCTTGATATATTGTTAATTTTTCTAAAATATTTAGAAATTCTGTATATTGACCAAGAATCATAAAAATTATTTAATGGTTGATTAAATTTTGAATTCAAATCTAGTGAAGTATCATAAATCCATAATCTATCACCATCTTTAATTTCACTTGTTTTGTTTTTTATTTTTTCATTATATAAAAGAGATAAATTCTTAACATTGAAAATGCTATATGTATATTCGTCTAATTTTACATAACCAGCATTTGGTAATTCATTAGAATTAAAAAATTCTGATTTCCTTGGTAGAAACAGCCAATCTTTTAGTTTAGATACAACTCTATCAGGTCTTAATAACCATTTGTTAGAACTTCCCACAATTTTATTTTCATATATGAAAGATGGTATTCTCAAAATATTATCATATGGATTATCATAAACATAATAATTTATAAAATCATCAAAAGTTGTTTCTTTGTAAATTGAATTATTTAAATCAAACATGTACAATTTTGATGTGTTTTTGTTGTAGAAAAAATTTCCTTGAAATACACTTGGTGTTGAAGTTCCAATAACAACAAAATTCTGCAATTCCTCGAGAGGTAAATCTATTATCACAGGATTTTCTCTAAAATCATCTCTTTTGAATACTATTTCTAAACATGGTTTCTTTTCATAATTACCATAATGACCTATTCTAAATAGCCATTCTTCATAAAACAACATATCAGAAATTTTGTTTACATATTCAGATCTAAGTAATTTTTGTAAGGAACTCCTCGTTCCTTTTTGTCTTATCATACCTTGATAAAAATTTAGTTGAGATTTATCTGAAATAATTAGATTATTTAAATAATTTCTAGGTTGATAACCGATTAAATGATAACCATAATCTCGCCATTTCTTTTCTACAAGACTAGATTTTTCTGTATCAAAAATGTATCTCAATTGATCTACTAGCTTATCAAAGTTAGGTAACAATGTGTCATTATTAATAATGTAACCTTCTGCTTCATATCTTCCTCTCCAATTAGCTACTTTTACTAAGTTAATTCTCAGTCTTTCCACTCTAATATTAAATAGAGGATCATATATTGTATCATCAAAAATTGTTTTATTATCAAGTAAATATATATGTTCTATACTGGTAACATAAAATCTAATTGCATAAATTAGTGCATCCTGATTATTGAGATCATAAGGTATTATTTCTATGTAATCATCTAGTCTAGTGACAACTGTATCCTTAGGATCTATTTTTATACCTGTTCTGTTTAAAATAGAATAAACATTTTGAATTATATCTTCTACTGGTGCTATCTTACCAAAATTAGTAGAAAACTTAACTTTTTCAGCTAGTGGACTTAAAGTCAAAACTTCTCCATCTATTGGTTTTAACAAAACCCATGATAGAAATTCTTTACCTGACCATGTAAAATCAACAATATCATTAATTTCAGATTTGTAATTATCAAAAATAAAACCTTCTTTTTTCAAATATCTTTCATATTCTATTAGAAAATTAAAAACATCTTGTACAGTAGAAAATTCTGTTCCATATAAAATCTTCTTTTCATCATTAGATTTTGCATCAAGATATTTAATTACGGAAATTTCATATTCTTTTGGTAAATTTTCTATCTCTTTCCATTTAGAAGCATCAAAAAAATCATTTGAAATATGATCCTCAATACATTGATATAATGGTTTATTATTGTTTAAAACAACAATATCTCCAATGTAATATTTTGTATTTTTACTCCAATTTTTGATTGAAATTTCTTTAGTTCCTATTCCTACTTTTATTTTTTTTCCAAAAATATTACTTGGTATAACCTTAAAATAAGGGTTTATGACGTCATAGCCATATATTTTGTACCCCGTTGTTGTTTTTTCTATTATAACACCACCATAAAATACTTCTCTCAATGAATTACTGTTGTATAGTTTTACATTGTAATTTTCTTTTGGTAATCTACCAAAAGATTCTGATTCTATAAACGTATAGTTTGGATCTGTAACACTAGTTCCTCTCAGATAATTACCAAAATTAGAAGTTACATCTTTGCCCTTATTTTTTAAATAATCAGCTATAAATTGTTGATAACCATATCTCCTAACAATATTATCATATATTTCAAACTCATAATCTTTTGCAAACTTATCAACAATATCTTTCGTTTCACCATGAATTATTTCTTCTATATTTTTTGTTCTTTTTCTGTAATTATTAAAAACAAATTGTTTTGTATCATTTTCATAAACATAATTAGAAGACAAACAATCCCAATTATAGTAAGAAAATTTAGCTGGTTTGGTTAAAAACAATGTGATTGTTATATCAAAAACATATTCAGAAGATTTTCTCCATATTGTTTCTATAGGACCATATTCGCCAAATTCCCAGTCTTTACTTGCTAAAACATCCGATGGTTTTTCTTTCACTAAACCAATAGACAATGGCGTTTTTAGAGATCCAGTTGAATCAACAGGAATAATGTTTAAAAGGTCAGGTCTTTCAAATCTTTTGTCATAACCTGCTCTTGGACCTTGTCTTATCAAACCTTGACGCAAATCATCCCACAATTTAAAATTTCCGCTTGTGTAAGGTGCTGGACCATATTCAAAATCCCACCAATCTGGTTTTTTACCAAAACCTAACATTTCCCAAGGTGTCAGGTGCGGTGTATCTGTATCATAAAACCATTTAAATAGTGATCTCCAGCTACCATAAACTTGTTCATTATCGTAATCAACAGAATTAGTATAATTAATGCTTTTTTCTTCAAATGTTTCTAAATAATTATTTTTTGTATTGTTTACGTTGTTATCAACCAGCCATAATTCATAATTATTTTGTAATATACTGTTAATTTCTTGAATAGAATATTCCGTTTTTCTAAATTTACCAGGTATTACATCATATTCTGATAGTAAAGGCAAGTAATCATTTTTAAATTTTTGAGGTATACTATCATATATTCTCTGTTCAAAATACAACAAAACTTGGTCCCTAAAATCACCAAAAGTAGGCATTAAACAACCATCATGGCATCTCAAAACATTTAGAGGAGAAGAATAAGTATCATCAACATAAATTTCAGGTTTATAAACTTTTGTTATACCTAAATATGCTGGTGAAGGAGGTATATATGTTGGTGTTGGCGATGGTACTAGATCATAACCTACACCTGAATTTCTAAAAGGAGATTCTTCATTTTTACCTAAGTTAATTTCTTTTAATGCTATTTCAAACCAATCATTAGGGTTGTTGCTAGTTAAATTTAACGAAGATATTTTTTTAATAAATTTATTTCTAAATCTAACATATTCTCGTCTAACATATCTTATAGCATCAACTAAATCTAAATCTCGGTCACTAGCAATCAGCATTAATCTCAATAGAGGAGCATCATGTTGTAATATTTTGTTACCATATATTTTTTCTTTTTTGGTATCTCTATAATTGTTTTTACCAAAAATATTACCAGAAATATTTTTCTGATATTTTATGTTATTATAAAAATGTTCAAATAGTTGATTAATTCCAGCTTCAATTATTTCTTCATTGTTTGGATTTGATTGAAGATTTATAGGTATTTCGTAAATGCCTTGATTATTTGATGGCGTCTCATCACTTATTATATAAATTTCTAAAACTTCGCCTTCTTCTAAAGGATTATTTAGAATTATTCTGTTATCCATATAATTGTATGAATAATCAACATTTAACTCTTTTTCTCTGTTGTTTATTTTTACTATTAAACTTTTTGTTTCCGTATTGTTTCTATTAGTTAAAGGCAAAGATGGTTTTAAAGTTAAATTAAATTCTGAAACACCTTTGTGATTATCATATCTAAAGACGTAAAATTGATTTAGTTTAGTAGGCAAAATATTCCAGTTGTTTAGATATTTAACTTCATTTTTTATGTAATTAGTAATTTTGTAAAAATAGTAACCATTTATAGGTAGTGTATTTTTTGTTGTTTGATCTATATAAAAATATCTATCAGTAAATAAATTGTTTTCAAATACAAATTCATTTAAATTGTTTTTCTTTACTTTTAAATTCAAAACTTTGTCTACAGCAAAATTGTCATCCTCTTTATAAGAAAAGATTTTATTGCCTTTAAACCTAAAATCACTTTCTGGATAATAATTTGGATCATCAAGAGAGTTCTTTTCTATATCATATAATTGGAATAAAGGTGGTTGGTTTACAGAATTTTTCGATTGACCTTTAACCCATTTTTCTCCGTCATATCTGTATATTGTTCTTTTTCCTGTTAAAGTTTTAAAAAGTACTCTTTCATTGTATTCTGGTTCACCTACGGTATTTAAACCATTGTTGACAACTTGTAAAATTATTTGATTAAAATCTTTGATACCAGTTATTTTTAATATTTTGTTTTTAATAAAAGGATTGTTATCAACTGGCATCAATAACAACAAACCATCTCTCAATTGAAGTTTATAACCGTTACTATCTGTATAAAATAATTGAGAATAACCAAGGTGAGAAAGTGGCCATGATGGTGTAGGTTCATCAACTTCTATACCGCAACCAATAGTAGGTAAACCGCCAGGCGTTGAAGGGGGATTAACAGGCATTCCTGGTTGCCTACCATTTACTAAATTAAAAAAATTTTCACAATTATCTACTATAATGTCTACATGACCTCTACTATATGATCCATAA
Organism: Candidatus Woesearchaeota archaeon; assembly: GCA_038884715.1. Taxonomy (GTDB): domain Archaea; phylum Nanobdellota; class Nanobdellia; order Woesearchaeales; family UBA9642; genus JAWABG01. The sequence continues at coordinate 9,946 of JAWABG010000040.1, forward strand.
TTCCATAATTCTATGTTTTTTTCAAATTCTATTATTGGTCTTGACGCTCGTATTTTAAACAAATTTGTATCAAAAAAATTAGTTATTACATCTCTGTGAAACCACCTATTTGACAAACTCCATTGATTTTTGTCTTCTGCACCTCTTTCAATAGTTATGTAATCAGGAACAAAACTTAAATCTCCTATTTCATCCCATAAAACACTATCCCAAAGATTTAGATCCCAACCATAAGCAGAAAGAACATCTTCAACTAAAATTATCTCTCTACCTACGCCTTCAATAATAAAAACCTTGCCGTTATAATAGTTATTAACATCATTTTTTGGTTTTATTCTAAGACCAGATGAAAACTTAATTATAGTACCGTTATTGTTGATTGAATAATTTTCTAAACCTATAACATCATCTAAATTTGTTGTCGCGTTAATTTCTATAGGTTTAGGACCAAGCGGAACCCAATAATAATTTCTGTAATTCATAAATTTATCTAAATCTATTGGAGGGCACCAAGAATAATAATTTGTTTCAAACAACCTTTGGTGATTGTTTGTGATACCGCCTTTAAATCTCAAATAATTTATTAAATCAATGTATGATAATTGTTTAACATAATCATTAGTTATTAAGTCTTTACTAATCATAAAAGGAGACAATTGATAAAATTGTCTCTCTAAATCTTTTTCTTTTATATAAAAATCTTTCCTATAATCATACCAACTAGTTATTTTACCAATGTAACCTAATAATTCTTCTACATTTTGTGGTTGAAAAACTTGATCTACGGATGAATTGAAAAATTTTTCATTTACATCTGTTTGAAAAATAGCTGGTAAAAGATTTTT
>JAWABG010000041.1:0-10729 GCA_038884715.1 Candidatus Woesearchaeota archaeon
AATAATATACTATTCTTTATATTACTTTATTATAATTATATTAATAATATCTTATTTTAAAAACATTAAATATTATAATATTAAATATAATACCTTCTCAGATTTATTATAACTTCTTAAATTCATCTATCTCAAAAACCATAGAACCATCTTTTTTAGTAATTTGCTTTATTTTAGGGTGAGGGATTAGCAGAATTAAAATCCCCGCTAAAACAGCCAGAATAGCTATTATTTGGAAATTAAATCCGATAAGCATGCCGATTGCTCCTGAATACCAAATGCTTGCAGCTGTTGTAAGATTTCTCACTCTACTTTCTTCAGATCTCAATATCATACCCGCCCCTAAAAATCCAATACCAGTTATTACTTGTGCAGCTATTCTTGAAGTAGACGTAGGATCAACTAATTGAGAAATAAATGTGAAAATCATTGATCCTGTAATAACAAGTGTATGTGTGCCGATACCCGCATCTTTTCCTCTGGCTTCTCTCTCCATACCTATTAACAAGCCACACACCATACAAATTAGTAGGTTAATTAAAAATATACCTTCATGTCCTGTTAAAATGTTTTGTAGCACGTATGTACTATCATTAATTTTTATTTTTAAAGCTTTCGTTTTATTGAAATACAATAAATTTTTAATTTAATAAATTTTCACACATATTATGCCGAGGTGGCACAATCAGGTACTGCGTCGGTCTCGAAGTGTTAAACAAGAGAACCGATTCCTTCGGGAAATCCCAGAGATTTCTGCGAAAAATTTAACTTATTGTAAAATATAGGTGATATCTTACTCCAGTAATGGAGAGTAATTGCCATTTGAGAAATAGACGCAGAATTCGGGTAATTCAAAAACCAGGAGATAAACTCTCTAGACTGAAAGTCTGGGCCTCGGCGTATTTTTTTATTTTTATCATTATTTATCGTGATATTATTTAGAATTTTTCCGATGAAATAACAAGAATTTACGATTTTTTTTGGTAAAGGCTTATTAAGCCTTTTGTTTTTATTTATTTTATGAAAATAAAATCATTTGTGGCTGGTTTATTGGTCGGAGCAATTTCTGTGTATTTTATTAATCTATCACAAAAACCCGAATTTCAAGTTATTAAAAAACAAAACACAAATTATTTATTAAATAATAAAACAAAGAATGAATTAAAAATTGGCAAGGAATATGTTGGCGATATAAACTATATTATAAGTTCATTAGAAAAAGCAATTGAGAATGAAAATATAAATGATTCTCTCTATTTCAAACTTGAAGATATCAGACAATATTTAACAAAAAAAATATTTGGCTCATACAAAACAAAAAATAATTTTATTAAACCAGAATATGCAAAAATTATAATACAAAGTTCTTCAGAAGATTCTTGTGTTGAAACGTATATTCTAGATATAAAAACAAATGAAAAAATACCAATAAAGGATTATGGTGGCGGTTTTAATATTGGTTCATTTGATCAGAAAAGCGTATGGATAAAAGATGAAGTTCAAGAAAAGACAAAATTATTTTATAATGATGTACAAACAAAAATTAATTCAAAATTTATTGAAATCCAAAATAATCTTACTCAATTTTATGAAAAATTAAAAGAGACAATATCACAATAATAAAATAATGTATTATTAAAAACAATATAACGTTTAACATCGTTTAACATACTAAAAAAGTTTTATTATATATATTTTAAATATTATATATTTTAAATAATGTGGAGGTAAGAAAATGACAGTTGGTGAAATGGTAAAAAGATATATAATTCCGTTTGCTTTAGGAGGGGTTTTTTTATATATTGGAGAAAGAGTAATAAGTCCGTCAAACAGTGTTAGAAATTATGAATTAAAAGAAACAAAGGGAAATGTATTTTTGATTGACAAGCAGACACAAAGAAAGGAATTAGTAAAAGAATTATTTGAAGTCTATGACTTATTTGCATTTCAAATTCAAGAATATAATAACATACAAGATAAGTATAAACAACTCAAGAAATTAAATAATATTGAAACTAAACTAGATGATTAAATTGAGATGAATCATATATTAGTCATGAATGGAAATGAAGACGAGTTTTGAAAAAGGATTAATGTTTGAGAAAAAGATTCAAGAATTATATAAAAATTTAGGATATATTGACGTGCAACACAATATAAAAGAAAAGAGAATTTTTTTGTCTGATAGCTGGCAAATCGATATTAAGTATGTTGATCCAATAATAAAAAAAATAATTTATGTTGAATTTAAATATAAAGAAAATGATAAACCAGTAACCAGAAAGGAAATAGCACAATTTATTTATGTATTGGAAAGTGAACTTGGTATAAATTCGTCACAAGGAGAATTTGTAACAAATAGTAGTTATGATCGAGGAGCCAGAAGAATAGCTAAAAAAAATAAATTAAGATTAGTGGATGGTAATGACTTATATATTTTAGAGAAAAAGATTAATGAAATAAAAAGCAAAAAAAATAATTTTTATACAATAGAAACAATTGCAACTATAGGATTTTTCAATTACATAAAGATTAAGGCAGAAGATTTTTTGAAGGAAATTTTGTAATTAAAAATTTTATAACTAAATTTGTATATGATATCTGACTCAAATAGATGACAGAAAAAAACGTCTGTGTAAGAAAAAATCTATATGACAAAAATGTGTGGGGGATATATATGGAAAAAAGTCAAGATTTTAATGATAATGATGATACAAGGTTAGAAAGCGAAACTTCTAGGACGATACATGATGAGGATTTTGACTTTGACAAATATAACAGGCTTAAGGAAGTTTTTGTTGATGCAATTGACAATCAAGGGTATGGTAGTACTGAAATAAAAAAAATTATTTCAAGAATTCACAATAGCGCGTCAGAAGCAGATATAAAAAATACCGATAATAAATGTATGAGAATGCTCAAACAGGCATAATACTCAGTTGTTAAGCCTGATGCAAAAAAATTAATTAATCAAAAACTAGAAAAAATTCAAGATTTAACAAAAGAAGATTATGTGTTACTTCAAAAAATTGAATACAAACGTGCTGACAGTGTAAGAGAAAAAGAAAAGCAAATAGCCATCCTTGAACAAATAAGGGAAGAGTATGACGAGAAAAATATTCTTATAGATGGATTTTCAAGAGAAATTAATGATATAGATTATATATTAAAATCAAAATCTGATAATTCAGAGATAGATAAAACTAAATTGAGCGCCATTAAACAAGATTATATTAATAGGAGTCCAAAAAAATTACTAGAGTATAGAATGAATTTGAAAAGAAGACAGGATCAGGTTATGTTTGAAATTACAGGTCTAGAAACTGAAATAATAAAGATTGATAATCAAATTCAGCAAATAGAAACTGCTAGGAAAAGCGCAGAAGTTTTAATGGCTAAGAAGAGAGAAGAAATGATTAGAAAATCGAGGGCGATAAGTGGTATTAATTCACCTAAGTTCTTAGAGTTATTTGAACTTTCTCTTGATTTTGCAGTGAATGCTGAAAAAAATGAATCTGAATATAAAAAATATTTTGAGATGGTTAATGCGACAATCGGTGAGGCTGGAAGCCATGAAAATGTTATTCTAAATCCTCACAGCATTAATTTGGGTGGAATAGTAAAAAATAATGACCAAGCTTTTAATGAAACATTAGATGATCGTTTAAAAAATACAACTAGATTTTGTGAACAGAACTCGGTTGTGGCAAGATCAATAATGAACAAATATCTCGGAACTAATTATTCCTAAAATCAAAAATATTTAAAATAAATATTTAAAATATTTAATATAATATAGAAAAAAGATATTTTGTAAACTAAAAATGAATTTAGTGATTTCTAGGGCGAAAGTTGATGAAAGTAGAAAAGATGTGCAAAAACTTGCATATGGCTTGAGGTATGAAATAGATAAGAAAATCAGAAATAATAGCAAAAATGGTGATGGTGATAGGATTAATGAGATATTTATTGATTCATTATCAATTGCGGATTCTACATATAGGGCATTAAAAAAATTTAATTATTTTGAACCAATAACTAGATTGGCATATTCTTTTAATATTGGTTCAAAAAACGCAATTCTGACTTTACCCACAATTTCAGAGTATTCAAGAACAAAGAGCAGTAATATCGATAGCGGATTTGATTTTACACAAGAATACCCTTTACCTCTGGATTATATAATAGGAATCTATTCAAAAATGCTTGATAATGAAGTTAGGAGTAAGGGTTTAGAGAAAATAACAATAGATTATTTTAGATGGCTCAATGATATAACTGAAAAAGAGATGAGTATTCATAATTCAGAATCTGAAAAGATAAGAAAAATTAAAATAAATATTGAAAACACAATATTTGAAGGATTAAACCTAAAAACTGAATCTGAGACAGAAAAGCTTAATTGGAGTGCTATAGCTGGTTATAATAACATAGTCACTTATTTTAAAGATCTTGTTATTTGTATAAAAAACTATGATTTTTTCTCAAGATATTTACCTGAAAAATTTATTTTACCAAAAGGTATTTTACTTGCAGGGCCCCCAGGAACAGGGAAGACCACCCTTTGTAAGATTGTTGGATATGAATCACAAATACCATTTAAGAAAATTAGTATTAAAGATTATGCGAGCAGTTTTGTTAATGAATCTGCAAATAATCTTCAGTCAGTATTGGATAATGTTTCTTATGAAAAAAGAAAAGGAGGTTACAAAGCAGCTATAATATTTTTAGATGAGCTAGATTGTGCTGCTTCTACAAAAGATTCTAGGGATAAAGAAGGAAACAAAGTATTGACTGTACTTAAAGAGAACATGGATGGAAATTTATCAGTCAATGGAATTGTTTATTTTGGAGGAACAAACAATATAGATCTTATTGATGCTTCTCTCCTAAGACCTGGCAGATTTTCAAAGATATTTCAAATGGGATATCCAACTCTTGATGAAGCAAAAGAGATACTAATGAACAAGATACATTTAGTTAACGATTATTCAAAAACAGATTTAATGTCTGGTATAAATATAGACAAGATAATGAGATATTATTTTGTAGAAGAGAATAACGTATGGTCTGAAAAAAATAAAAAATTCGAAAAATATTCTTGGTCAGGTGCACACATAACGGAAGTTGTTATGTCGTCACTTAGACGAAAAATATTGGACACAATCAAGGAAGGAAAAACAGAGTTGATTGTATCAACACAAGACATAATTAATTATATTTTATTTCAACAAAATGAAAGAAAATTTAACTGAACTAGAAAAGATAGTTGAGAAAAATTATCTGCCAATAAATGATTTCATAAGAGATTATGAATATTTCATGAGAATATTGATGGATGTTAAGTTAGAGAAAATTGATAGGGCCATTGATAGTATTATAAGCATTGAGAATAAATCTTGTAGAGTGATTGAGCTGTTTAGTAATTATGGCGATAAAACTTATTTAGATAAAAAGAGTATTTATTATGAAAAATTAAGGGATATATTCAATTTCAGGCAGACCATGAATTTGGTTCTCTTTGAATTATCGAAGAACATAACATCTAATTTTGAATTAAATTATAAGAAGATTAAAAATGCCTCAAAACTTGATGATTTTGGTTTAATTAAACAATTAAGACACGAGCTCAATCTAAATTTGTTGTATTACACTCAGCTTAAAGAAGGATTAATTAATAAAAAATTGTCAATGAGTATTGGGAGTGATTTATTAGATAGATATTCGGAGAAGGTTGAAGAATTTAGTTTGTTGCAAGGTGAAATTGAAAATATTAAGAATCAATTTGTTAATACTTCTTGGTCTGAGCAAAATATTAATTTGCTTAGAACTTTACACAAAGAAGTAAACTCTGAAAAAAACAATACACTTTTAAATCAGTGCCGGGTTGCAGAATATTATGAAGGGGTATTTGCCTGTAATGAGCTCAGTAAAGACATCGGTAATAGCATAAAATATCTTTCAAACCAAAATGCTGGTGTAATACTTAGTAAACTTGAACTTGATGAAAAGCGAATAAATGAATTAACAAATAGAATATATGAAGCAAAAAGAAAGATTATAGGTCGTATATTTAAAATGGGTCTTATAGGATTATCCGCAATACTATTGCTTGGATATTCCGGATTAATCATAGCAAATTATATTGAAACATCAGACTTAAGAAGGCAAGAAAAGATTAAAGAGATAAAAAAAGAAAGAGAGTATATTCTAAAAGAATTAGATGAAAAAAAATGCGCTCTGGTAAGTCTTGATAGTGCACTAAATGCGCGCAAGGCAAATATCTCAAACTTTGATAAGAACTTTTTGGTATACTCTAATCAAAATAAGTTTAAAATGATGAATAATTCACATATTAATGATATAAGAAGTAGTAATAATATAAAAAATACAATTATTCAGACTAATACTAATAAGATAACCAACACTAATAAAACAATTAATACTAATAAAAAATCTTCAGTTTCTGATCTTTATAGATTTAAAAAATTAAATCAAGCGGCAGACTTTATTATTTATGTTAATAAGGAAAATAATACTACTTCAGTTATAAATATAAGAGATAATGTAGAAAAATTAGTATATTCTTGTTTATCTTCTGATGGTGTTAACCAAGGAAATAAGGTTAAACAAGGAGATCATAGGACACCTGAAGGAATATTTTCAATTGCCTCTGTAATTGACTACAGAACTGATAGTTTGTTTGGAGTGGGAAAGATTAGAATAAATACAGGATATTATGGCATAGTTTTTTGTGGAGCTGATTACTCTGATAGAATAAAGGCTATAGATGAAAAAATAGACTGCACTAATGGCGGGGTTATTGTAAAAAACGATGATTTTTTAAAAATCCTTGATATAATTAATGGACATTATTATAGAACGTTGTTTGTAATTGAAAGTCCTAGTAATAACAAAATATTTTGAATGTTTGGTTAACATCATTATTTGAAAATAATATTATTTAAAAATGAAGTTATTATATTCGGGATCAACACAAAAAGAAGAAAAATGTCAAAATGATAATAGTCTTGATAATAATGAATATCTCAGAGGTTCTTTAAGTAGAAATCATTATGCTTTTAAGTATTATAACAAAATTCATAAAACTATATTGAATTTTGCGTTATATTGTTCAGTAAGTTTTAGCATAATTAATTTTTTAAGCCTTTCTATATTAAATAGAATACATAATTTAAATGGAATATACAATGATCTTAATAGAATTTATGAGTCTGATTATGACTCTGTTGATTTATATTCTAGAAATTTTATACCATCAGAATCAATTTTTGATAATATTATTCTTGATAATATTTCTACAACTATGTATAAAAATTGTAGTCTTAATATAACTCATAAAGATAATAGACTACCTAAAAAAATACATAAAAATTATAATATGTTCTATAGTATTGATGGTGTTATTGATGACTTTGTCAGCCGATATCCTGTTGAACTGGACCAGGTTAATATTAAACCAGGAAGTTATCTTATATATATAGATAAATATAATCAAAAATTAAGTGTTTACAAATTGACTTATTATAGGGTTTTTGAAACTGATTGCTCTACTGGAAAAAATCCAGGAAACAAATTAAAGCCTGGTGATGGAAAAACGCCTGAAGGAATATTTGAAATAATTAGCATTGAAGAAAGTGATAATTGGAGATATAATAATGAATTAGCATATGGTCCATGGTTTTTAAGACTAAGTTCAAGAATAAATAATATAAATATTAATAACAATAATAACAAAAAAGATAATAATAAAGATAATAAAACAACAAAAAAAAGAACATCAATAGGAATACACGGAACAAATGAATCGGATAAATTAGGAATATTTAATAAGAATTATGGATATGGTGCATCTCATGCATGTATAAGAATAAGTAATGAAGACATTATACTATTAAAAAACAAATATGCATATGTTGGTATGCCCGTAATAATAACTAATAATATTCCAAAAAAAGTATATGTACTTTATGATTATCAACAAATAAATGCATGCAAAAAACTTTCTGATTAATATTAGTTAAAAATAGTTAAAAATCATCATTGGATGTTAAAAAGCGAATGTAATATGTTTTAGTAATCTTGTGTATATAAAAATGTTGATTTATTTTAGTTTAATTATCATTTATGTTTTGTTTTGATTGATCTTAAACTAAATTAAAAAAATATAAATTTTAGTTAGGATGTTATTATTTGAACTACAATGATTAAACTAAAGTATATGATATGTTACATATCGGAAATAGATAAATTAAAGTAATAGTATAAAAATATTTGGAGAATCTTATTATTTATTTTGTTTGTTATTAAAAAAATCTTATTCAAAAAAGAAAGAAGAAAAAATAAAAAATTATTTTTTTTCTTATTGTACTGGTGTTACCCTTAAGTTGTTCAGATTTGTGGTTATTACCTCTAATTCTGTACCGCTAAATGTATATTGTCCGTAGTTAGCAAGTACATATGAGGCACCAACAGTGTCTGCTGCACTATAACCAGCAACTAATATTGCGTTCCTAGTAGGGTAAAGCTTGATTATTGCTTTTCCTGCTTCAAATCCTGCAGTACAATCTGCAGGATCACCCATAAGTGTTGCAGCTACGCTGTTTGCGCATGGACCTCCAACAACTATAAGGTTATCTGTTCCAAGTCTTGCATCAGCAGCAAGTACTCCCATACCAACAGCTATTGGGTTAATAGTGAATGCATTACCTCCTGTTGATTGCGTACTTCCACCTTTTCCTTGGATTACTATATTAGCTTTGTATTCATCAATATCTGCTGGAACACTAAATTCTACTCTATCACTTGTTCTTAGTTTATATGGAGCATATACAATAACTCCCTTTGCAGTTTTTTGATCTTTTTCATAGCTACTAATATCTGTTGTTGTTGTTCCGTCATAGTAAGTTACATCGTTTTCTGTTGATGTATCCCTGTTTCCTAAACCAAGGTATGTAAATTGATTTGATACGCTACTAATTTCAAATCCTAATCTGTCTGTTCCTGAGCCACTATCAAAGTCCATTGTTATATTACCAGCTAAACTTTGGCTACCAGTTGCAGTAAATGTTCCTGTTACATTAACAACTGATTTCTTGTAGTCAATGAAGAACAACTCATTTGTTGTTGTTGCACTATGACTATAGACAGCTTTACCTGTGCCACTATCCTTATAATAAACACGTATTGTTGAGTTGCTATACGGATATAGATATACTGTGTCTGTCTTTGTTCCCATAGCCTTTAATCCTGTATTACTTGAACCTTCTGCTTTTATTCTGATAACGCTCTTATCAGATAAATCTGGAGTTGTATTGGTTGGTAATTCATATAAGCTCTTACCGTCTTCAATATCTACAACATATTTCTGGTAGTTATTTTGGTTAAGGCTGTCAAATTTAACCTCTGCAAATCCCCACGGGAATTTGTAGGATTCTCCTTCGTACAATGGGTGCAAATAATTAGGGTTTTCTGTTTCTTCTGGGTTATTTATTTTTAAAGCCCATACTACTTCTATTGTTGGATTATCTGTATTAAGATTCTCTAAATTCCATTTCCAAGCATATCCAGTTTTAGGCTCGCCAATAAACTCTTCATCATCTTTGTAGGTTTTTCCTATTTCAGTTCCGATTCTTAGTGTTGCTGCATCATTTGCAGTTCCTTCATCATTGAAAACAGACACAACTTTAACTCTTAAACCATTAATTGTTGCAGTCTTTGTTGTGCCAATTGTTTTACTCTGACCATTTACACTGACTACTGCAGAACTATCTGAAACAGCTTCAAGCTTTACTGTTTTTCCATCAACATTTACACTTGCTCCATAGTTAAGGAATTTTTCTTCTCCTGTCTGAACTGTAATACTTGTTGCTGCTGCTCCTGTAATTGTTAAGGTTTTACCTAAGAAATCAATTTCTATAGGTTCCTCCTCGCTCGCATTGGTTAGATAGTTATTTGTTTGCAATGTTTCGTCAAAAACAAATTTGTATTTCATTGATTCAGTATCTGCAACCACAAATACCTTATCTCCCCAGTCCTCATTTTGGTCATAGCTTAAACCTGTTTCAACTGATAATCCACTTGTCAAGGCAATTTCTTCATGATAGTCATAAGTGTTACTCTCTCCTTCTGTATCGATTGTAACAGAACTATCAGCTAAGAATGGCAGGTCTGTGTCATCCAATGTAGTGCCAAACTGGGATGATACTGCAGTTCCTACTGTAACTTCTTCAGCTGCACCATTTGATACACTAACTCCTCCGCCACAGCTAACAGCGGTCTTTGCTGCTCTTTGTAAGCTGGCCGCAATATCTATTGCTCCAAGAATATCTGCTGGGTTGGCATTATCTCCAACTACCAACTTACCGTTAAATTGTCCATTGGTAATATATGGTGCTGGATATTCACTCAAGCTTGACACTGCTATAGCTCCCATGAGTGTAGCTCCAAGCATAGTGGCACCTGTTCCAAGGGCAACTATTCGCTTTATCATGTTTCTTATTCTCATTTTCCTAAACACCTCCGTGTTTTTCTCTTTTTAGAGATTATAAACCTCTAAACCTAAATAGACATAGCCAGTTATATATAAAGTTTACGCTGTGGTTGTAATGATTACAACTAACACTTTTATGCCTTTATATACTTAAGGCTACTGTATTAATTATATATACTTGGCATTATTTATAAAGTTTTTGGTTAAAAAAGTATC
>JAWABG010000042.1:0-10485 GCA_038884715.1 Candidatus Woesearchaeota archaeon
TGATATCCCATCTAATTTTAATATTGAAGTTATCCCCAATCCTGCTAATGATTATATTGAATTAAAAATTCAACAAAATAATAATAGCATAATTGAATTTACTATTTATGATATTTTTGGAAATGCTCTTTATCAAAATAAGTCTTTATTAATGCAAGGAATATATAAATATGGAATTGATATTAATAAATTTAGTTCTGGTTGTTACATAATAAAAGCAATTTCAAACAATAATATATCTACAAAATCATTTCTTGTTATCAAATAAATCCGAATAATTATTAAAAAGTTAATTTATTTAGAATAAATTAATTACATCATTCTGACGAATAAGCTGAATAACAAATTTTCCTATTTTTCTTTAAGCTAAAATAAAATATGTTTAGGATTACAATTTTCTATTAAATTTTTACTAAAATTTTTTAATTATAAGCTTAGTAAAATAATGACAATGAGAATTTCAAATAACCTACAAAGCTTCTTTTGATATTTCTGCTTCTATTTCTCCTTTCTGGGGAATTTTCTTTTTCAGCCGGACATAATAATAACCACCTACTAATGAATTTACAATATAATTAATACCGTGTGTGATAATAGCATAAGCCAATGCTTCTTTCATCGTTAACCCATACTTTGCATAAAGAGCCATCATTGCCCAACGAACAGCTACATGATGTACCCCAACAGCTCCGGGTGTAGGAGCTATTGTTACAGCTATGCCAACAACAATGAGTAAAAGAAATGCATCATCTGCCCCAAGATCTAATCTACTTTGAAAATCGAATGAGAAAAACATTAAATACATTGGTAGGCCATAACAAACCCAAATTAGTAAAGATTGTATAATAATTCTTACATATTCTCTTGGTTTCTTGATAATACCAAATCCCACTCTAAATTTCTCGAAAAGAGTTACAAATTTTTCGTAATACTTTTTAGAAAATGGCTTTACAAAGATCTTTAATAAAAATTCTGCGATTGGTGGGTAAAATGCGAAAATAATTACAATTAATAAAATAGCTGAAATAAATATAATACTATTAAGATTAATAGTCGATGATGTTCCATCACCAAGTTTTATCATTACTTCTGTTAACGCTGAGTTTATCTTTTCATTAAATAGTATTAAAGATAAAGCAAATAATGATAAAAGAGTTAGAATATCTAAAAATCTTTCTACTATTATTGTCGCAAAAACGCTTGTAAATGATACATTTTCCTGACGTGCATAGCTATAAGGTCTTAAGAGTTCTCCTCCTCTTGGGGTTACACTATTAGCAGCATAACCAATCATCACCGCTTTAAATAAATTATATATCGATTTGGCATCAATTATTGGTTTTAGCATTGTTTTCCAACGCCAAGCTCTTAAAACGTGTGCTAATAATATTATTGGAATTGATATTATTACCCAGAAATAGTTTGCATTAATAACATCGTCAGCAAGCTCTTCAAATGATATATCTTTTACAGAAAAATATCCAGATATTACAATAAGAACAATCGAAATTACTATTTTAAGTATTGTTTTTGTTTTTTCATTCATTAAGATTATTCCTCAGGCTTTGCTCTCCATGTATCCCATACAAAATATGCTAATAGCAGAATGAATATGCAAAGTGCTAAATATTCAGCTCCTAAACTTTCGAACCAGTGTGCATTCAAATCTTTACTTATTATATTAAAGAATACTAATAATGCTCCAATCACACCAAATATTGCTGCACCTGCCATAAATCCTGAAGCTATCAACGTTCCTTTTTGTGTTCTTGCATTTACTATTTTTTCATCTTTACTGCTTTTGCTAACAAAATATGCTATAAGACCACCAATAAGTAAAGGTGTATTTAAATCTTGTGGAAGATACATTCCTAATGCAAAGGCTAATGGTGGTATTTTAAGCCAATTTATTAGTAGGGAAATGATTGCTCCTACTAAATATAATATCCAAGGTATTTCCTTTTCTGAATTCATCAAAGAATCAATCACTGCTGCCATAGCATTAGCTTGAGGTGCTGCTAAAGGCGATTTAGCAAGTTTTTGAAGAGAATCATAACATTGTTTTTCTATTGATGATTTGATATTTATTATATCTCTTGCATCAAGAATAACAATACTATCCTTCTGTAATATTATCTTTGATAATGCTTCTTGTGTTTCTGGTTGATAATTGCTCATAAAGCTTTTGTATTCAGCATCTTTAAAAGATACTGTTTTCTTAAATCCATATGCATCGTTTAAAATGAATATAGTTATTCCAACTGTTGCGGCAGATACTATTACGCCTACAAACTTCCATCTTTGCTGTTTTATAGGAGTTGAGCCAAGCCAATAGCCAATTTTTAAATCTGTAATAAAACCGCCTGCCATCGATAATGCTGAACAAACTATTCCTCCTATTATCATAGCCGCCACTATGCCTGCATTGCCTTTCAAACCTGCTTGGACTAATATTATAGATGATATGATTAACGTCATTAAAGTCATTCCAGATACTGGATTAGAACCTACAATAGCAATTGCATTTGCAGATACTGTTGTAAATAAAAATGTAATAAGTAAAATAATTAAAACCGATATAATCGTTTGAGTTAATGTTACTTGCACACCAAAAAGTATAAAAAAGAATATCGCTATCATTGTAATTGCTATCATAATTACAATTGAAGACATCTTTATATCTTTTTGTGTTCTTATATCCTCTATCGGTGTAGAAATTTTAGCTCCAAATAATCCTCCAAAAGCAAGAGTAAAAGCACTTCCTATTACTTTATATGACTTAATTATCCCTATTAATCCTGCCATTGCTATTGCACCTATACCTATTGGTCGGACATATTGAAAGAATATATCTCCCGGGTCCATTCCGCTAAAATAACCTTCAGTTCCAGCTGGAGCAGCAATTATACCTATCTGATTTATCAATGGTATAATTACAAGCCAAGATAAAAGTGAACCTAATGTTATTATCAACGAATATCTTAAACCGATTAGATAACCAAAACTGAATATCATTGCACTTACATTCATCTGCAATAATAATTTAGTTTTTTGAGCTACAACTTCTCCAAAAGGAATAATCTTCGATGTAACAACTTCTTTCCAAAAGTGCAAGGAATTGAATAGAAAATCATAAATTCCACCAATTAATCCACTAATTATAAGAGTTAAAGCTTGTTTACCACCTTTTTCTCCTGTTACTAATATTTCTGTTGTTGCTGTTGCTTCTGGAAAAGGAAATTTTCCATGCATTTCCTTAACAAAATAGCGTCTAAATGGTATTAAGAATAATATTCCTAAAAAACCACCAAGCATTGATGCTAAAAATATCTGATAAAACTGAACCTCCAGTTTTAGTATATAAAGTGCAGGTATTGTAAATGCTGCTCCTGCTACTATCACACCAGAACTTGCTCCTATGGATTGAATAATTACATTTTGACCTAGTGCCTGCTTCCTTTTAAAAGCTGTTGCAATGCCTACAGCTATTATGGAAATCGGTATTGCTGCTTCCATAGCTTGGCCTATTTTTAGACTCGAATATGCAACCGCTGCTGTAAATATAAATGCCATTAAAACTCCCCATATCACAGACCAAGGAGTTACTTCTGGAAATATCATATTTGCTGGCATTATCGGTTGATATTCTTCCCCCGGTTTAAGTTCTTTATATGCATTAGAGGGTAAATTGGTTGTATTAACATTATTCTCCATTATTTACTCCTTTCATACCACACTTTGACTAATTCAATTAAAGTATTTACGGCTTTATTTAGGCCATCAACTGAAATCCATTCAGTTAAGCTATGCATATTCTGTGTTCCTGTAAATATATTAGGTGTTGGTAACCCCATAGCAGTCAATCGTGAGCCGTCTGTTCCGCCTCTTATTGGATGCCAGTATGGTTTTACGCCAGCTCGGATTGCTGCTTCCCATAGATTTTCAAGTACTTCAGGATGCTTATCTAACTCTTCTCTCATATTCCTATACATTTCAATTATTTCTAATTCTAACTTAACCTTAGGATGTATTTCTTGTACTTCTTTAATTATTTCTTCTAAAATTTTCTTTTGTTCTTTTAGTCCATCTGTATTAAAATCTCTTAAAAGGAATCTTAATGTTGATTTTGAAACTGACCCTTCTAAAGAATGAGGATGAATATATGGCTCATATCCCTCTGTTGTTTCAGGTGCCATATCTTTGGGTGTTCTAACAATAACATCGGCAATAGCTCTTATTGAATTTACCATAATATTTTTAGCCATACCGGGGTGAATATCTCTTCCATAAGCTGTTATTATAGCTGAATCAGCACTAAATGTTTCTTTATTCAATTCACCCGGAAAGTCGCCATCTACAGTATATGCATATTTTGCATTAAACTTCGATAAATCGAAGAATTTTGTTCCTTGACCAATTTCCTCATCAGGTGTAAAAGCAATTTTTATATCACCGTGCAATATTTGTGGATTGCTAACTAAAGTTTCTATTGTAGTCATTATTGCCGATATTCCGGCTTTATCATCTGCTCCTAACAAAGTAGTTCCATCGGTTGTGACTATTGTTTGTCCTATACATTTTTCCAAATTAGGATTTTCCGAAACCTTGATTATTATTTCAGGATTTCCCGGCAAAACAATGTCACCACCTTGATAATTTGTAAATACCTGTGGATTTACATTCGATCCAGAAGAGTCAGGAGAAGTATCTAAATGAGCAACGAAGCCTATTGCAGGAACTTTATTATATGCTGAATCACTTTGTGGAATATTAGAAGGAAGGCTTGCATATACATAACAATGCTCATCAACAAAAGCTGATTCTAATCCCATTTCTTTTAGCTCTTTAACCAGTATATTGGCTAAGTTGAATTGCTTTGTTGTGCTTGGAGTGTTTTCTTCTCCATCTTTTGATTGTGTATCAATTTTCACATACCTTAGTAACTTATCTAATGCTGTTTCTTTCATATTTTTATTCCAAATTTATTTGTTAACACTAAACTTCGGGTTTCATTTGAGGGAAAAATAATACATCTCTTATCGAAGTTTCTCCTGTTAAAATCATTACTAATCTGTCTATACCTATTCCCAAACCTGCTGTAGGAGGCATGCCTACTTCCAGAGCATAAAGAAAATCTTCATCTATTATCATTGCCTCTTCATCGCCTTCTGCTCTAATTTTAGCTTGCTCTTCAAATCTTTCTCGTTGGTCTCGAGGATCATTTAATTCTGAAAATGCATTTGTAACTTCAAATCCAGCTATATATAACTCAAATCTTTCAACGAGACCAATTTCAGATCTATGTTTTTTAGCTAAAGGCGACATTTCTATAGGATAGTCAATAACAAATGTAGGTTCTATCAAATTAGGTTGAATTTTCTGGCTAAATATTTCGTCTAAAATTTTCATCACAGATGCATTTGGAGCTACTTCTACACCAAGCTCATTTGCTATTTTTATAAGCTCAGACTGCGGAAGACTCTTAAGATTTTTGCCTGTATATTCCGAAAACAAATCGAACATCTTCTTTCTTTTGAAAGGTAGTTTAAAATTTATTGTTTTACCGTCATATTCGATACTATCACTATTATTAATTTTTTTATTTATAGTGTAAATCAGATCTTCAGTCATTTCCATCATCCAGTTGTAATCTTTGTATGCAACATAAATCTCAAGTGATGTAAATTCCGGATTATGAAGTCTGTCAATTCCTTCGTTTCTGAAATTTTTACTTATTTCATAAACACCTTCAAAGCCCCCGACAATAAGTCGTTTTAAGTATAATTCATCAGATATTCTTAAATATAAATCAATATCAAGTGCATTATGGTGGGTTATAAAAGGACGTGCTGTTGCTCCTCCATAAATTGGCTGTAATACAGGCGTTTCAACTTCTATCCACCCTCTACTATCAAAATAATTTCTTATTAAGCTGATGATTTTAGCTCTTTTAATGAAAGTTTTTCTTATTCGGGAATTTACTATTAAATCTATGTATCTTTTCCTATACCTTTGTTCTTTGTCTGAAAACATATCATGAATGATAATATTGCCCTGCTCATCTTTTTCTTCTTTTGGAACTGGTAAAACTCGTAAACTTTTACACAAAAGTTCTACATGCTTTGCATGAACGGTAATCTCACCTTTCTTTGTTCGAAAAACAAACCCATTAACACCTATTATATCGCCTATATCAATTAAATTAAGTATTTCATAAAATTCAGGGAGGTCATCTATTTTTATATAAATCTGGATCTTGCCTGTTTCATCTAAAATATGAAGGAAAGTGGCTTTACCCATTCTTCTTACACTTGTTATTATCCTTCCTGCTACACTTACGTTAGATAACTTTTCTGTATCAGCATCTTCGAAATTTTCTAAAATATATCTTGCTGTATGAGTCTTATTAAAACTGTATGGATAAGGGTGAATGCCTTTGTTTTCCAAAATTAATAATTCTTCTTCCCTTCTTCTTTCCTGATCATTTTTTTGTATTTCCATAAAAAATTACTAAATTGTTGTTTTTACAAATATAAAATATTCAATATAATTTTTTTTTTCCTTTTATAAAAATAATATAATCCTTTTTATTTTAAATATTAAATACTATTTTTGCATTATATTTTTTTATTATTAACAAATAAAAGGTTTTAATTGAGATTTTCCTATTTTACTCAC
Source organism: Candidatus Woesearchaeota archaeon (assembly GCA_038884715.1). GTDB lineage: Archaea > Nanobdellota > Nanobdellia > Woesearchaeales > UBA9642 > JAWABG01. The sequence goes on from JAWABG010000042.1 coordinate 6,679, forward strand.
CAGTCCTCAGGTTCTAAAGATTTTCAACAAGACCAATCAAAACGAGTTCGCATAAATAATGAAATATTTGCTAAAGAAATTAGAGTCGTTGACGAGCAAGGCAAAATGCTTGGTATTATGACTCGTAATGAAGCTCTAAAAATTGCTGAGGAAAAAGAACTCGACTTAATTGAAATTGCTCCACAAGCTAAACCACCTGTTTGCAAAATAATCGATTTTGGTAAATACCAATATGAATTGCAAAAAAAAGAAAAACATCAGAAAAAACAGCAACAGCAACAACAAATGAAAGAAATCAGATTTAAATGGAGAGTTGATGTTCACGATTTCAATTTTAAAGTTCGTCATGCAAGAAATTTTATCGAAGAAGGAAACAAAGTAAAAGCATCAGTTATTTTTAGAGGCAGAGAAATCACCCATCAGGAAATCGGTATTCAACTACTTGAAAGATTTGTTTCAGCTCTTGAAGATATCGCTAAAGTAGACCAACAGATAAAATCTGAGGGTAAATCGATTTCTGTTATTTTAGCACCCGATAAAACCAAAAAGAAAAAATAATTTTTTATTTCAATTATTATTATTAATTTTGTAATTCTATAAAAGAAAAAAAAATAATAATTGCTGAGGTTATAATGCCCAAAATGAAAACTAACTCATCAGCCAAAAAAAGGTTCAAAATAACAGCTACTGGTGAGTTTAAAAGAGAGAAAGCTTATAAAAGCCATATATTAACAAAAAAATCTCGCAAAACTAAGCGTAATTTAAGACAATCTACATTAGTTGATAAAACTGATAAAAAACGAGTAAAACAATTATTAGCTTTAGGATAATTTCTAATTGTTTATGCTAATTGGGTAAATGCGAGCTCTCCATTAGCATTGAATATGTTCAATTTATAATAAGGATTATTTATGCCAAGATCAGTGAACAAAGTAGCGTCGCGTCAAAAAAGAAAAAAATTCTTAAAACTTGCCAAAGGTTATTGGGGACGTAGAAAAAATGTCTGGACCATTGCAAAAAACCATATCGAAAAAGGTCTGACACATGCCTACCGCGATAGAAGATTAAAGAAAAGATCTTTCCGAAGACTTTGGATTGTTCGCATCAATGCTGCTGCAAGACTCAATGGAACAACTTATTCAAAATTAATTTTCGCTCTAAATAAAAAGCAGATTTCCATTAATAGAAAAATTCTTGCACACTTAGCAATGAATGAACCTGCTACATTTAAGAAAATTGTAGAGCAAGCTCTTAATTAGATTCAAAATTTCTTTTACTTTCAAATTAGTAATATTAAGTTGTATCCTTTTTTCTATTTTATTCTCTAAATAATTTTATCATTAATATTTTCTAGCTTTAATTATTTTTTTGAATATTCTATTTTTTTGATTTTTTATTAAAAACTAGCATTAATCAAATCCATTTATTTAAATTATTTTTCTCAAATCTTCTAAACTATTATCTTTGCTTATAAGAAAAGTTTTGAAAGATAATACTTTTGCTGATTCAATATTTTCATTTGAATCATCTACAAATAAAATATTTGCTGGTGGAATTCCTAATTTTGAAATTACATATTCAAAGATAGCTCTTTCTGGTTTTCGTAAGTGTATTTGAAATGAGTAAAACAGGATTTCAAATAGTGATAATAATTCTTTACACTGTGAGGAAAATTTTTCACAATGTATCTCATTCGTATTGCTAAGCAATGCTATTCTATATTCTGATTTTATTTCTTGTATTAATTTAATAACGTTAATTTTAGGTCCAATTAAAGTAGAATTCCACGATTCATCGAATTCCTCATCAGTTCCATCTAAACTATATATTTCTCTGATTTTTTTCCTAAACGAGTCAGCTTCTATCAGGCCTTTTTCAAAATCAAGAAATACTTTTTCACAAAAAAAAGTCTTCAATGATAAGTTATTTATTAGCTTTGGGTTCGTTGATAGCTTAGAAAATGCCTTAATTGTTCTACTATGATCTATGTTATAAAGAACACCACCAAAATCAAACAAAATTAACTGAATTGTTTTATCAACTTTTTCCATTTTTTTGTTATTAAAATAATAAATGAATTATAAATGAAAAGAATGTGAAAAAAAATTCACATCTTTTTTCTTAGTCTACATATAAAAAAAGTATCACAACCATATTTATGGGTAAAAACGTGCAATTTATAATCTTCTTTTTCTCTATGCAGCAGTTGAATATTGTATTGTTCTAAAATCTGCGGTATTGATTCAGGATAAAATTCGTTATTTTTATTTAAAAAGGATTCTATTACTTCGTCGTTTTCTTCAAACATAGAAGAACAGGTTGAGTATAACAAAACCCCGCCTTGCTTTACATATTTCGAGTACATTTCAAGTAATTCTAACTGGCGTGTTGTATATCTTTTTAAAGTTTCTTCTGTCAATTTCCATTTGGGATTAGGTATCCTTCTTATAGTTCCCATCCCAGAGCAAGGAGCATCTATTAAAACATAATCGAAACTTTTATAGATTCCTATCTTATTATTCTTTTGTGGAAATATTGGGAGAATAGACTTAAAATTCTGTCTCTGAGATCTATATTTCACTTCCTTTATTTTCTCATAATTAATATCGTAAGCAATTATCTTTCCACTATCGTTCATTATTGATGCTATGTGAAGAGCTTTACCTCCTGCTCCTGCACAAGCATCTAATACAGTCGCACCATTTTTAGGACCCAAAGCATAAGAAATTAGTTGGCTTCCTTCGTCTTGAATGTCTATTAGACCTTTTTTATAGATGTTAAGACCAGTCAATGCTATTCTTTTTTCTATTATTACTGATGATGGACTTAAATTTCCTTTATGTGCATTTATTCCATGTTTATTTAATTCATCAATAACTTCATTCCGTGATATTAAATGAGTATTCACCCTTATAGAGATGGGTGCTGGTTGCAAAAAAGATTCAGATAATTTGCTTACTTCTTTAATATCAAAAGTATAATATCTATTTGATAGCCATTTCATTAATATCCATTCAGGCATAGAGTAATAGGTCGAGAGTATCTTTATTGAATCAGAATCAATTTTTGATGATTCTAAAATGTGTTTGCTTTCATCCGATAGTTTTTTTATAAAAAATAAAATATTTTTCCAAAATTCCATGGCATCTGTCTCATGCTCAAAGCAACATTCTTTAAGAGCTTTAATAATTTCATAATTTATATCACTTATGTCTTTAATATTTTCTTTGGTATTCAATTTTATTATGTCTTTCAATGCGCTTTCAAAGCTTGTATGATGATATAAATTCATTTCAATAGCTATTGTTGTAAATATTCTTGCAATATTCTTAAATTTTATTCCGTCTAAATATAAATATATTGTTTCATAATCAATATTTTTGCTGATGGAAAGGTTTTTGAGGGCTTGGTTAACCACAAAATCAATAAAATCTTTTAATCTTAATGATGTAAAGACTAACTCATTGATGAATTTTCTCTCTTTACTCCCAAGATACTTTTTGCTTAAATATAAATCTTTCAATATAATATCTGGCGCTTCAGATGATTTTTTAATTATTTCATAAATTTTAGATGAATATATTATTAAACTTGATATTTGCATTTTTTAATTAAGAATTAATTTCAATAAACAATCAACTAATATTTGAAATATAAAATTATTATAAAAAATCAAAAAATATTTGGATAATAAAAAATAGATTTATAATTTAGAAATAATCTATTAATATATAAATAATAATGTTAAGTTTTTAATTATGTTTAAATAAAAAATAAATAACAATAGAGAATTTTTTCCAAAAATAT
>JAWABG010000043.1:0-10326 GCA_038884715.1 Candidatus Woesearchaeota archaeon
TAGAGCTTCAAGAAGATAACTATATTACAGTAGAAGTAATAGATAAGAGCCCCCAGAGGGCGGCTGATATTGCAAATTATTTTGTTGATGTTCTTAATTCCATAAGTATTCAATTGGGCACTCAAGAAGCAAGGACAAATAGAAAATTCATTGAAAAGAGATTAGAAGAGAGCAGATACAATCTGAAAATTGCAGAAGATTCGCTCAAAAAATTTCAAGAAAAAAGTGGATTTGTGATATCACCTGATCAATCTTTATCCAATTTGAATGCTGTTGCAGAACTTTACGCTTTAAAAACAAAAAAAGAAATTGAGCTCTCTATTCTCGGGAAAAAATTCACAACAGAAAATGAGACAATGCGACAATTAAAACTCGAATTATCCGAGATTGATAAGAAAATTTCGACAATCCCAGGAACAGGTTTGGAATCTATACGTTTACTACGTGATGTACTAATCCAACAAAAGATTGTTGAATATTTAGTACCATTATATGAACAAGCAAAGATCGATGAACAAAAAGATGTCCCAGTAATCTTAGTATTAGACAAAGCAGTTCCACCTGAGAAAAAATTTAAGCCAAAACGTATGATAATAGTCATGACAGCGTCTATTCTAAGTTTATTTATAAGTTTTATTATTATAATCTTTAAACAGTTTTTTTCCCACTTAAAAAATATCCAACCATCAAAATACGAAAAGGTCAGAGGCATGCTACAACAGATTAAAGCGAATATAAAATTATTCCCACATAATTGATATTTTTTAAGAATCAATATATGTTCAGTTAAAATATTTTTCATGAATAAGACAAAATTATACTTTTTAATTTTTCTTTGTCTTCAGCTCACATTTTTAATTATTCTTTTCACCTCTCATCAACCTATTCTGGTTGTAGGTATACTCTTTACCTTATTGACCGGATTAATGATATTCATTGAACCTCGCTTGATTTTTATTTTTATAACATTTATTACTTTCTCTATACCTCACGATATCATCGGTAGTATTTTTGTTATCCCCATTCTTGGTTTTAATTGGTATATGATGGATTGGATCATGCTCTTCTCATTTTTAGCATGGTTCACAAGGATAGCCTCAGGTAATATCCTCAAGATGCAAAAATCTTCATTGATCATCCCAATATGTATTTTTCTTGTAGTTCTCATAGTATCAGTTGGAGTCGGAGTTCACAATGGTTATCGGCTACAAGATGTCTTGGCTGATTTTCGCCTTTTTTTCTATTACTCTTCATTTTTTATTGTGCTTATATTTGTGCGAAATATTAAAGACATTGAAATAATATTTTGGAGCATGATAATATGCGGTATCATTGGTGCATTACCCGAAATATTTTCATCCATTTCTAAAACCAGTATTGATATCTTTACGGGACATAAGATGTTTTTCACCCGCATAACAGGTCCACAGGAAATCAATTATCCCTTACAATTGGTAGCATCTATTGTAATATTTCCGTTTATAAAAACAGTAGGAAAGAAAATCCTCTTAATTATATCTTCTCTAACTTCACTTACAGCTTTGTTTTTAAGCTATACACGGGGTTCTTGGCTTGCCGCTTTTGCGGGTCTTGTGTTAGTCGTGTTAATCTTTGGTCGGTTTACATTTTATAAAGTAAAGAATTTTTTAAAAATATTATCGATGATTTTGTTACCCATTAGTATTATAATAATACTAAATATCATTGGTATTTTTAATTTAAATATCTTTTCAGAAAGGATGGGACTGGTCACCTCTAAACAAATAGATATATCAAGCTTGGAACGCCTTACGGAATGGCAAGTAGGATGGCAAGTTTTTTTGGCAAATCCACTTTTAGGAGCAGGCCTTGGGTATATTTATCATTTTCACGCAGTTGGGATAGGTGATTTGAAACAAATTTTTATACACAATAGTTATCTATATGTACTGTCAAAAATGGGCCTGTTAGGTTTAACTAGTATCATTTTCATTTATGTGAAAGCTTTAATAAGTTCAATTAAAGCAATGAGTACCTTAGACCAATCGATTGAAATGGGGCTCCTACTTGCCTTCGCCTCTATGATACTAGTCTTATTAGTAAAATCACTAACAACATGGCATTTAAATACTCTAACAACATCTGAATACATTGGGGTAATATTGGGAATTGTAGGTGTGTTACCACAATTGATTTCAACTCAATTAGCCAAAATAAAAGAATAATATGAAAAAAATTATCGACGGGAATGTTATCTAAATCTGTAAATGAACCTAATCTAAAAAAAGTTCTGAGAAATAGTGCTTCGTTAATTATAACGAGGATACTCACAAAGGTTGCAATAACTGGTTTGACGATTGTGGTAGCAAGACAACTTGGCGATGTTGATTTTGGTGTCTTATCAACTATCTTCGCATTTACAGCATTTTTTAGCATCATCGAAGAATTTGGACTTACGGTACCAATGATTCGGAAATTAGCCAAAAGAGATGAAGATCCTGGAATTGTACTAGGACGTATTATATATATGAAAATTCCATTAGGTATTATCTCGTTTATTTTGTTTGTTTGCACTGCTTGGATATATAACTTACCAATTATACTTGGGGTAATTTTTGGTGCAAATATGTTCTTCGAAATCCAGGCGATATCTATCGTTCGATCTTTTGAAGGTTTAGAACGTATGGAATATATAACATATCTTACCATAATAGAGAAATCTTTTCTATGTTTAATTGGTATCGGTGTTCTATTACTTGGCTTTGGATTAGCTGCATTGGGATTTGTTTATTTGCTTTCCAATATCATTCTCATAACAACAGGTATATTTATCTTTCAGAAAAAATATTCTAAAATTAAATTTCAAAATAATAAATATTACATTAAGTCATTAACAAAAGAAGCACTTCCTTTTATTTTAGCAAGCTTGTTCAGTGTGCTCTACAATCGAATGGATATATATTTTTTAACTTCGTATCGAACTCTTTCAGAGGTTGGATTATATAATGCGGCTTACAGAATCATAGACGCACAGATGTTTATCCCCGTCTCGATTGTTAGCGCTGTTTTCCCTCCTCTTGCAAGATGTTATTCAAGTTCACTAAAGGATTTTTATCTAATACACAGCCGCTCATTTTATTTTTTACTATTTCTAGGAATATGCCTTACAATAGTAACATACTTTATGTCGACAAAGATAATTACTTTATTATACGGAGAAAAATATTTATACGCTGTCGAAGTACTAAAAATTTTATCATTTATATTACCCTTTTATTTTTTAAATTATCTATTGGGTAGTACACTAATTGCAGTTGGGAGAGAAATATATTCAACAATATCTTTAATTATCGGTGCGACATTAAATATGCTATTAAATTACTATTTTATTGGATCTTATGGTATAAATGGAATCGCATTAGCAAAAGTAATTTCCGAGATAACTGTTTTTATTTTCCAAACTACTGTTTTAATATCATTTGTAAAAACTTTCAAGATATTTAGTTTTACTCGATAACAACCAACTTAAGCATAGAATTCATAATGTCAGGAATATCTTTTTTAATCGTTAATTATCATACTGCTGAATGTATTACTTTACTTGTCGATAGCATTAAAGAAAATATACATAAATATGTGTACGAAATCTTGATATATGACAATTCGTGCACATTAGACCAAACGACTAAACTGCTCTCACTCCGCAATAATACGATAAAAGTTTATTTTTCGGAAGAGAATATTGGGTTTGTTCGTGCGAACAATTTTTTACTGAAACAAGCACAATATGAAATTATTATACTGATTAACCCAGATACCAAACTAATTGATAATAGTTTAGAGCACTTACTCGACATGATTCAATCCTCTCATGGAATTGGTGCGGTTGGTCCCATGTTGTTGAACGATGATAATAGTTATCAAGTAAGTTTTTTCAAATTCCCAAATCTAATAACACTAATTCAAGAACATATTTTGTTATTTAGAGATCCATATTCTTATAGCACAGATCACACTACACAACAGGAATGTGATGTGATTAGAGGAGCTTGTTTGGTATTTAAAAAGGAATGTTTAAAAGAAAATTATATCTTCGATGAAGATTATGTAATGTTTTCAGAAGAGGTTGACCTGTGCTGGCGTTTAAAAAAACAAGGATTTAAAAATTATTACTATCCATTTACTAAAATTATACATTATGGTGGAAAAAGTTCAAACAGAAAAGAAATATCTGATTATGTCCTTTATCATTATTATAGGAGTAAATTAATTTTTTTCAAGAAACATCATTCGCGGCTGTATTACACACTTGTTAAATGTGTATTAATAATATCTTTAATTGAAAAGGTAATATTATTATTTATAGTATTAAAAACCTGGAATTCAATCAGACACTATAAAGTTCTAAAAACATTGTTAAATGAATTTAAAAATGGGAAGATTTGATTCCACCTTTTATTTGATCTTTGTATAGAAATAAGAATTTTAATAAAATAAAAATTTAAACTTCATTCGTTTATCCTTATATTTTATTGTTTAAAATATAATCGTTCTAAATATGAATTGTAACACAATTGGAGATAAATTCATTAAAAATATTCAACAGAAAGGGATATTAAAAGGTGTCTCTTTGATATCTACTGTTTATAATGAGAGCGATAACATTTTGAGTTTTTTAGAGTCTATAGAAACACAAACTGTATATCCCGAAGAAATAATTATTGTTGATGGTGGTTCAACTGATGAAACAGTCAAAATAATTAATAATTTTATTTTTAGTCATCAAGGGAAAATCAATATTCGTTTAATTATTGATCCAACATGTAACATTCATATGACTGCGAGTCCTGTTGCAAAAGGAAGGAATCGGGCAATACTAGACGCTAAAGGAGAAATTATTGCTTGTACAGATGCGGGTTGCACATTAAAACATGATTGGTTAGAGAAAATAACAACCCCATTTTTTATAAATAGCACTGTGGATGTAGTTGGAGGTTGGTACATTCCAGATGCAAGATCTTTTTTTGAAAGGTGCATGGCGATCGTTTTCCTTTTGCCTCCCGAACTAGTGAAGGAGAAATCATTTATACCCTCTGCTCGTTCTTTAGCTTTCAAAAAAAGAGTTTGGGAAAAAGCAGGTGGATTTCCTGAAATATCACTTACCGCCGAAGATACTGCTTTCTTAATCAAGCTACGTAAAATGGGTTTTCAATTTAAATACGTACAAGATGCCTTGGTGTATTGGCGGATGAGAGCAAACTTAAAACAATTTATCAAGTTACTCTATAGATATGGATATGGTGATGGTTTTACCTCCATCATGTTGATAAATGTTGCAAAGAATATTTTTAAAATATTCATTTTATTGATTTTAATTTTATCATTTAATCTCTTAAGCTCAAGAGAAATTTCTGGAATAACTATGCCTGAAAATTTGACGATGGATAATCAAACATTATTCTTAAATGGTTGTGGTGTAATTAAAAAATTTCTTTTTAAAGTATATGCAGTAGGGTTATATCTTGAAAGTAAAACAAACGACTGGAATAAATTATTAATTGAAGATAAACCTTTTATCATACGATTACATTTTTTAAGAAATGGTATATCTGACGAGCAAATAATTGATGCATGGAATACAAGTTTTAATAAAAACACAGATGTGAAATCATCAACAATACAAAATGAAATAAATTCATTCAACGCATTGTTTAAAGGTATCACTATCAATGAAAATAATATTCTGCAATTCGAATATAGACCGGGAGTTGGAACGCGAGTATATATAAATGGGCAATTAAAAGGAAATATAGGTGGCTACTACTTCAAGAGAGCATTAATTGGAATCTGGATTGGCAAAGAGCCAAGAGATGATGGTGTAAAAGATAAGCTATTGGGAAAATAGATTATTTATGGGAAAATATATTTTGCTCTTTGAATGATACTTTCTGAAAATGTATAACCAATGCTCATAGCAGTCTGTGTATTTATAGCAACAACATTAGTTGAGAAAGTTTTTATTTTTTGTGAATCAGGATTTATTCCCCTTATAACAGAAGCAACTAAATCACCAGTTCCACGAGCAAGAGCATCATAATCAACGGAAATAGAAGCTAAAGCACCATCTTTTGCATGTTGATATGAATCCCCAATAACTGAAATTTTCTCTGGAAGTGCTAAATTTGATAATGTTTTCATTTCATTGGACATAGTATTATCAGCAACAATTAGAATAATTTTAATATCTTGTGATTTTAGCTGGTTATAAGCAGTATTTATATCATTAGCATTAATAATGGGATATTGAATTAGATCAATGCTTAATAAATTAGTTTGTTTTTTTAATTGTTGTTGTGCATAAATTGAATTTGATTCAGTATTATTATAAATTGTTCCTGCTTTTTTGAGATTTGGAAAAAGTTCAATAATAAAATTCATATAGTCTATAAAATTAGTAGCGTCAGAGAGTCCTGAAACTCCTTTACGCACATCAAGAATACCTGCAGACTGTGGATCAGTTACATAAGAAAATATAATTGGAATTGAATCTGGAACAAATTGAACAGCAGATTGAGAAGCAGGAGTCGAAATAGGAACTATTATATCAATTCCATCTGCTAAAAGTTCATCTATTAAACCTTTCAGTGAAGCTTTGTCGCCATTTGCATTTTTTATATTGTAAAGAGTATTTATTCCTTCTTTGAATCCCAATTCCTGCATACGGTTTTTCATTCCTGAAACAATATCTAATACAACAGGAGACTGATTATAAAGTAAAATACCAACCCTAACAGTAGCTTTTGTAATTCTGAGCTTTGTTCCAGCAGAAATGCCGTATCTCTGACTAATGTTTCCGTAATTTGCAGCAATTTCGAGTCGTTTAGAACTATTAAAAAAGCAAACATTCTCATTATTAGGAACCGAACCATAATTTGTTCCTACAGTGGAGTAAAAAGCGACTTTATCGTCTGCAACAATTTTTAAAATATCACCAACTTGAAAATTGTTAGCAATATCGGAGCTAATATTAGAAATACAATTTCCAAAGTCATCATTAAAAAGAATCTCACCTTTGACAACACCTTCTTCATTTACAGCTTCCTGAATCTGATAAATAACTGGATTAGTAACTGCAGAACCCAAATTTTTCATTGGAATATCACTTATTAATGCAATAGTGGCTTTCGTATAATATTCTTCGAAACTAACTTCATTATATTGCTTACCATCAAATATACTTTGATTATCTACATAGTAGAAATCAAAAGTTGGAAAATACTTTATAATGCGTGAAGCCAGTCCATTATCTGCAACTAATATTTTTTTGTTATCATCAGTTCTAAAAACCATTTTTTTACCAATAGCTCCGGGTTCAACTATGCAAATAAAAAAAGTACCAGCAGGATAATTTTTTACTGCGACTTCAAGGTTATAAGCAGCTTCTTTAATATCAAATGGTGCAGCAGGAAAAAATTGAATTTCAATATCAGGATATCTGTTTCTGACAGCTCCATATATTTTAATAATCAAATCTGAACCTAAGTGAAAATCTGATATAATGACTAAAGTCCTCTTAACTGACGTATTATCAGTAGTAGAACAAGCAACCATTAATAAAATTAATAGTAACGATAGTATGATCTTTTTCATTGTAATATAAATTATTTCTTATTTAATAAAATAATATTATAATATATTTTTTATAATAGTATTTAAAATTTCTGAAGGCTTTAATGAATCGAGGCAGAAATAGTCTTTATTCTTGCATTCGGGACTAAAGAAGCATTTACAAGGTTTTTTTGGTTCAATAATTACACCTCGATCAAAAAGTTCAAATTCATTAGGATTAAAAATGTTATTTATAAGAACTACCTTTTTCTTTAGACCTATAGCTATGTGCAATGCCATAGTAACAGCAGTAACAATAATATCACAGGAATTTACAAGAGAAAAAAATTCTTTTAAAGGAAAATACCCGGGATAAAAGCAACCAGTTATTTTAGATAATCTTTGATTCTTTTCATTCTCCTGTTGACCGCCAAGCAAAATTGGGTAAAAATTGTTTTTTTGAAGTAATTGTATAAGTTCTGCCCAATATTCTTCTTTCCAAAGGCGTGAAGTCCAGCGCCCACCACAACCAGTATTAAGGCCAACGATTATCTTATTATCGTTTTTTATTTGAAAATCAATATCTTGGGGTTTGTCTAATATATATTCTTCTTTTTGATATTCTAATTCACATATTTCAAATATTTCTTCAAGGTAGTTTTTTTTATTTTCTTTGTTTACATTATCAAAAAGACCAGTAATAAATTTATGTTTCGCAAAATCATTTATGGGAGATGGTTTTCCATCTTGGAGTTGGAAACCGGATTTCTTTTTTGAATGTATTTTAGAAGCTAAAGCACAAGCATAAGAATCTTTATCAAGGTTTATCAGCCAGTCGAATTCAGTATTTTCTAAAATAAGAACAGATTCTAAATTAAAAGGAAGAATTTCATCAACTATTGAAGGAACAACTTCAGGAGATAAAGTAAGCCACCAGATTGAGTGATGTGGATATACCTTTTTGATTCTATGAAGTAGAGGCGTTGTGCGAATAACATCTCCGATAGCTCCAAGTTTAATTATAAGAATTTTTCCTAAAGTCTCATCGAAAAAATTGCAATTATCACAAACTACGCCACAATCTTTATGAGGTTTACAAGGGATATGTCCGCGGAAATATCTGCAATTTGATTTATAAAGCATTGATGTTAAAATCTGTATTGCAACATTAAGCTGAAATAGTAATTATAAACGATACTTTCCTCGAGTTCGTTGTAGCGAGAAAAAGTTAGAAGCTCACCGCGTGAATTGTCACGACCAATTAAATTCATAGCACCTAATCCAAAAGAAGTATTTATAAAAAGTGGTTCAGAAATTTCACCTTCGAATCCGAGATGTATAATACCTCCTAAGCGAGTTGCTGGAACTTTTGTTTTTCGCTCCAATATATCTGTTGTATCTAAGTAACCATATTTAATTTCTCGGCGCCAAGTACCAGATTGGATAAAATTAAGACGAGTTTCTAAGCCTATATATGCTTTTACATTCGCCAATGGAAATTTGAAAAAAAGGTAATTAAAACCAATAGATACAGCAGGAACGTCAACACTATGGTATAAAGTAGCAGTTGTATATCTAGATATTGGAACTCTTTCAGCAGCTCTTAAGGAATTATATTCAAAACCGAGAGGAATTTCGAAATTCCCATTTTTATCAATTTTGAAATTAAGCTTTAAAACAAAACCCGGTTGGAATCCATCAAAACTTCCTCCATTTACAGCTGGCTTTGAAGTATCTCGCTCAACCATGGGCTTGGCACCGGGATTATCGCCTAATATTCTTGATGTAGATAAACCAAAAATTATATGAATACTTCTAAAATCTACGAAGCCAGTTTGTGAAAAACCTGGAATAGTCAATATCGAGATTAAAAGAAGCAAAAATATACTTTTAATATGAGTTTTTATTATAACATTCATATAAAAACCTTTAAATTAAATTTTCTCTTTAATATTATATTTCACATTTTCGAAAGAATTTTTTACTATCATTTCTCCAATTAGTCCTAAAGAAATTAATTGAACACCGACAATAATTAGGGCAATTCCTAACAAGGCAAGAGGTCGATTGCTTAGAGCAGTTTTTCCCATAATCCATTCAATTAATAGATAAATGTCTATTATTAATCCAGAAATGGAAAATAAAAGTCCAATTGCACCAAAAAAATGCAGTGGTCTTTTGAAATACCTTGTAGTAAAGAGCATAGTTAAAAGGTCGAAAAAGCCTTTAAATAATCTACTGAAGCCGTATTTTGATTTTCCAAATCTTCTTGGATGGTGTATAACAGGAATTTCGGTTACTTTAAAACCTTCAAGATGAGCTAATGCTGGAATATATCTATGCAATTCACCATATATCTGCAAACTTTTAGCAACCTCTCGCCTATATGCTTTTAAGCCACAATTATAATCGTGTAGTTTAAGTCCAGTTGTTATAGATGTAACAAAATTAAAGAATTTTGAAGGTATAGTTTTTGTTATAGGGTCTTTACGTTTCTTTTTCCAACCAGATACTAAGTCGAATCCTTCTTTAATTTTGTTTATAAGATTTTTAATTTCAGCAGGTTCGTCTTGCAAGTCGGCATCCATAGTAACAATAATAATACCTTTAGCGTGGTTAAAACCAACAGATAGAGCAGCTGCTTTACCATAATTCCTTCTAAACCGTATTGCTCTAAACTTTCTATTTCTTTGATTTATAGTTTTAATAACATTATAAGAATCATCAGTGGAACCATCA